>JADHOU010000065.1 GCA_016778825.1 Candidatus Puniceispirillum sp.
TTTCCGCAAGGTCAATGGCAAGCCCAGGTGGCGGAATTGGTAGACGCGCTGGCTTCAGGTGCCAGTGACCATTAGGTCGTGGAAGTTCGAGTCTTCTCCTGGGCACCATTGCCATTTTGATTGCCCCACGGCCGTTACTGGCTTTTCGCACCAAAGCGCTCGCCCTTGGTAAAAAGCCAATCCTCTGCGGAGATAATAGACCCGGCCTTTGCAAGGACAAAACAAATGAGGCATAGATGACAATTCATATCCATCAGGACGATCTTCCCGCCGATATTGATCTTGGTGATGTGGTTGCCATTGATACCGAAACAATGGGGCTTAACCCGCATCGCGACCGGCTATGCCTTGTGCAGTTATCGGGCGGTGATGGCGACGCGCATCTTGTCAAAATCGCCAAGCCGCAAATGCCAAGCCCGAATCTGGCGTCGCTTCTTGCCAATCCGCAGGTAACAAAGCTGTTTCACTTTGCCCGTTTTGACATTGCTAGCCTTAGCCACGGCATTGGCCCGCTTGCTGGCCCTGTTTATTGCACCAAAATCGCATCCAAACTTATTCGCACCTATACCGATCGGCATGGGCTGAAAGATCTTTGCCGCGAATTATTGCAAATCGATATTTCAAAACAGCAGCAATCATCAGATTGGGGCGCAGCGACCTTGACACCTGAACAGGCCGAATATGCCACCGGTGATGTTTTATATCTTCACCAGCTTCGTGAACGCCTTGATATGATGCTGGAACGAGAAGGCCGAAGCGATATTGCCGCCCATTGTTTTGCCTTTTTGTTAACCCGTGCCAAGCTTGATCTAGATGGCTTTGCCGAGATGGATATTTTTCATCACTAGGCTGTAGTCTGCCAGCTAAATTCAGCCAAGATCGTGGCGCATCTGGGCTGATGGCACTGCAGGCTTTGATTTAGGGAATGACATCACCGATGGCCGAAACAAATTCAGCAAGAAAAAGCCGCTTTACCCCACGCACCAAAACCGCCCAGACCAACGGTGAGCGACGGTATCCATTATCGCTTTTGCTTGTTGGCGTTGGCGCTGTTCTAACACTCGCTGTTGCAAGCTGGCTTGGGCTTTTGGCCAATGGCAAGGATGTATCGCTGGAAATCAAAGAATTGAAAGCTGCCGAAAGTGGCGAAGTTCAATTGACCGGCGCGCGCTATCGCGGCTTAACGCCTGCCGGAAAACCCTATGAAATCACGGCTGCGAAAGCCAATGAAGCCACTGATGGATCGGGACGTGTTGACATGGATCAACCAACCGCCGTTTTGATGATGCGTAATGGCTCGCTTGTTAAGCTGCAATCAAATTCAGGCATCTTCAACAAACAGACCGATATTGTTTCCATGTCAGGCGCGGTTGTAGTGACCCAGCCTGATCGCAATCTTCGGCTTGATACCGAAACGCTTGAAGCCAATCTCAAAGCTGGTGAGATGTATAGCGATGTTCCGGTTCAGGTTCAGGATATTGACAGGCGGATCAATGCCGATAGCATACGAGTCTATGACAATGGCGCGCGGATTGTCTTTGGTGGGGCTGCAAAAATGATTATCAAAAACAGCAACACCATAGCACCCATATCAAAGCCCATGGTCAAACCGAAAACAAATAAGGCCAAAAGCTAGATATTTTTAATAGACTGGTATTTTAGGTATACTGACATTTTAGCTATGCTGGTATTTTGGGTAACCTAACCGGCCGGTTGGACAGAAAGCAGATCACATCATGCACCGATCTAATCGCTATTTCGTCAAAACATTGCGCAATATCGCGCTTGGCATTGGCAGTTGTGTAATCTTGACCGCACACGGACTTGCACAGACCGCCAGCGGCAACAGCGCGGCCACGCCGCTTCCCATCACAATCGAGGCGAGTGACTCGCTTGAATGGAACCAAACCGACGGTACCTATATCGCCAAGGGCGACGCCTACGTCGAACAGGGCCAAGCAAATATCAGCGCAAGCCATATCATTGCCAATTATACAACCGGAGGCGAAACGCGCGACATCACCAAAGTGATCGCAACTGGATCAGTAACCTATATTGAGGGCGAGAATACCGCCAAAGGCGACAAGCTTGATTATGACCTGACCAGCAACCTCTATGTTCTGGCCGGTGAAAACGCGTCTGTCACCGGCCCCAAAGGCACCATGACAGCAACCAAATCAATTACCTATGACTCAACCGATAACGATAATCGCAAAGTCACCGCAATTGGCAAAGCCCATTATAAAAACAGCGATGGCCGCAATGTCTTTGGTGACAAGTTAATCGCCTATATCGGCGCCGATGGCACTTTAAAAACCATTGATGCTTATGACAATACAAAGGTCATCACCGCCCAAGGCACCGTCGCAATCGCCGACAAGCTGAATTATATTGCCAGCACATCAATGGCCAATCTTGATGGTAATGTCGAAATTGCCAACAAGGAAAACATCATGCGCGGCGCCCGTGCCGAGATCGATTTTGACAAGGAAATCAGTAAGATAATTTCAGGCCCCACCGGCAAGCGTGTGACCGGTATTTTAACACCGTAAACCAGTTTAGCCGATGAAGCATTGCTTTGTGTAAAATATCAAACGGTATTTTGCCCTTAACTCGTTGACATATCCTGATTAATTGGCCGATAAAGGTATCTACAACAGGCCGCAAGGGCCTCATTGCATCAAAAAGGGCATCATGGTGTCTGACAATACAGAATTAGATTTTGGCATGGCGCGGCCAGTATTGGTGTCAGGCAATCAAGGGCTGCAAGCCAAAGGCATTGGGAAAAGCTTTAACAAACGACGCGTGGTTCGCAATGTATCGATTGGCTTACAACGCGGCGAGGCCGTTGGTCTTCTTGGCCCAAATGGTGCCGGTAAAACAACAACCTTTTACATGCTTGCCGGACTATTGCCTGCCGATGAGGGGCAGGTCTTTATTGATGGACGCGATATCACTGGAATGCCCATTTTCCAACGCGCGCGTCTTGGCATGGGATATCTGCCACAGGAATCGAGCATTTTTCGCGGTTTGACGGTTGAGCAAAATATCCGCGCCGTTCTCGAAACACTTGAAGGCCATGATGACGAACGCGACGCCACGCTTGATGATCTAATGGCCGAATTTGGCATCACCCATCTTCGCAACACACCATCGGTCAGCCTGTCCGGCGGTGAACGCCGCCGTCTGGAAATTGCCCGCGCTCTTGCTGCTCGCCCGACATTTCTTTTGCTTGATGAGCCTTTGGCCGGCATTGACCCGATTGCCCTCGGCGAAATTCGTGATTTAATTGTTCATTTGAAAACACACGGTATCGGCGTTTTGATTACCGACCATAATGTTCGCGAAACGCTTGATATTGTTGACCGTGCCTACATTATTCATGATGGCACCGTGCTGATGGAAGGCACGCCGGATGAGGTAGTTCATCATAGCGGGGTTCGGCAAGTTTATCTTGGCGAGCGTTTTAGCATCTAGATCCCGCGATTCACGGCTTGACAGCCCATCATGCACCTCTTATACCTGCGCCGCCTTGGCACTGCGTGGTTCCACCCTCGGAACGGCGCGGCACGAGCTACATTCATTCTACGGGTCTTTTCATGTCCATAATTGATTATCTCGCCGCCGACCAGATTATGGTTGGCGTCTCTGGCAGCAGTAAAAAGCAGGTTATTGAACAGCTTACTGAACGCGCCGCCGAACTGACTGGTCTTTGCCAGCGCAGTCTTTTTGAAATTGTAATGCGCCGCGAACGTCTTGGCAGCACTGCCATTGGCAGCGGTATTGCGATTCCGCATGCCGTGCATCACGATTTGACGCGCACCATGGGCATCATCGCCGTTTTGTCAAAGCCAGTTGATTTTGACGCACAAGATCGCAAACCGGTCGATGTTGTTTGCCTTGTGATCGGGCCACAAAATGCGGATAGCGATCATCTGAAATGCGTATCCAGCGTGGCAAGATCATTACGCGAGGTGGCTATTTGCAACCAGCTTCGCACTGCCAAAACGCCACATGAGCTTCTTGGATACCTTGGAAACACCAGCGACGTTGCTGCCTAACCGCGTCAAGCTTGCTCATAACCCCAGCAAATGCTAACCGCGGCCATCATGACACCGGCAAAGCCATGATGGCACGGGCAAAGTCATAATAGCATGAGCGCACCCTAAACATATGGATGCTAGGCTGCGCTGGAGTAATGGTTTTTATCTGGAGATAGAGAAATTGGTGGAGCTAAGCGGGATCGAACCGCTGACCTCTACAATGCCATTGTAGCGCTCTCCCAGCTGAGCTATAGCCCCTTGTTACCGTGTTTGACCTGCGATGCCCTTATTGAGGAGCATCGCCAAAACGCCAATCCGGTTCCAATTCGTGCAGTGCCGAAACGCTGCGAGGGATGTGTATCGCAGGGGCGACACCCTGTGCAAGCAAATTTTTGTTTGGCGGCGGGTTTTTTATGCCACCGCCGCCAACCCAATCAGATTTGCCAACATCAAGCAGACAAGATGCTTATTGATCATCCTTATTATCTAAGTTGGGCAATAGTTCATCGCCGTCAGTGATATCGTCCTGAATGATGCCCGGACCGTCCGTATCATCAACATCAACATCATCTTCGTCAAAATCCATATCATCGTCATCATCATCGTCTTTAGTGACAACAACATCAATGTCTTCATCGTCAAAATCTGTTTCATCCAGATCATCAACATCATCAGACACATCTGCCTTCGCCGCGCTTTTCGGCGCAGCCCTGCTTTTACGGCCTTTTAACAGATTTTCCAGATCAAATTCGGTGCCGCAGCCCGGACAAATAATGGGGCTACGTTTAAAATCATAAAAGCGCATATTACATGATAGACAGGTACGCTTCAAGCCAAGCTCAACCTTTGCCATTCTTACAAATCCCCTGTACTTAACCGTCGAAAATAAGGACCTTTTGTTTCTAGGGGATTTGAAACAAATTTTGCAAGCTGTCAAAACAATTTTCTGTCGGTTACCAACTTTTATTTTCACGCTGGCATACTATCAAAAGGATTCGGCATTTATCTGGTGCTGATTGCTTGGCACCCTAGAAAAATGTTACAAGCTGCCGTTACTGAAATTAACCAGGCAAAACTGCCTATCAACAAATCGTAAAAGGCCTTTTCATGTCACCTCATCCGCATGATCAACTTGTCTCGAGAAAAGCCGGTCCGCTTGTGGGCGCAATGCCCATTCCGGGTGATAAATCCATCTCGCATCGTTCACTGATTTTCGGCAGCCTTGCGATTGGCACAACCAAAGTTCGCGGCCTACTTGAAGGCGCTGATGTGATGTCAACTAAAGACGCGCTTGTGGCGCTAGGTGCCGGCATCGAGCGTGACGCTGACGGGGTTTGGCATATTACCGGCGTTGGCTTGCATGGCATGATTTCGCCTGTGACACCGCTTGATCTTGGCAATTCGGGAACTGGTGTGCGCCTATTGATGGGGGTTGTTGCCGGTCAGAACATCACGGCAACATTCTGCGGCGATGCCTCGCTTAGCGTGCGGCCAATGACGCGGATTACCGATCCGCTTGCCGAAATGGGTGCTGATGTCACCTGCCGTGATGGTGGCTTGCTGCCCGTCACCATTAAGGGAGCGGCAAATCCAATGGCGTTGAGCCATCGCTCAAAAGTGGCCTCGGCACAAATCAAATCAGCGATCTTGCTTGCCGGGTTGAACGCGCGTGGCATCACAAATATTATCGAACCGCACGCATCACGCGATCACAGCGAATCAATGCTTCGGCATTTTGGCGCATCGGTTCAGCAGCATATCAACACCGATGGGGAGCACCATATTGCGCTTGCTGGAGAGGCAACACTTCGCGCTGCCGATATTATTATACCAAGCGACCCATCATCTGCCGCTTTTGCGATTGTTGCGGCGCTGATTACACCGCAAAGCGATATCACGCTTGTTGGTATTGGCATGAACCAGCTTCGAACCGGCCTTTTGACAACCCTTATCGAAATGGGCGGCGATATTGTCATAAGCAATGATCGGATTGAAGGCGGCGAAGCTGTTGCTGATTTGCGTATCCGGCATAGTCAGTTGAAAGGCATTACCGTTCCGGCCGAACGCGCGGCCTCGATGATTGATGAATATCCAATTCTGTCAGTCGCCGCCGCAACCGCTAGCGGCACAACCGAGATGCTTGGCGTTGCCGAGTTGCGCGTCAAAGAAACCGACCGCATCAAGGTGATGGCTGATGGCCTTGCCGCATGCGGCGTCACCGTTGATTATGATGATGATTCGATGCGCGTTTCCACCAGCACCATAACTGGCGGAGCAACCCTTTCAGCGCAGCATGATCACCGAATCGCCATGTCATTTCTGACGCTTGGCCTTGTTGCCGAACATCCAATCACTGTAACCGGCTGTGCCACCATCGAAACAAGCTTTCCCGGATTTGCAACCGGCATGAACCAGCTTGGTGCCAGCATCATTGACAGAGAAACAGCATGATCATTGCCATTGATGGGTCGGCTGCCAGCGGTAAAGGCACACTTGCCAAACGGGTGGCAGCCGAATTCGGCTATGATTATTTGGATACGGGGGCGCTGTATCGTGCGGTTGCCCTTAGCCTGTTAAACGCTGGCGCAAAAATCAGTAATATTGATGAAAAACAGGCTGTTAATGCTACATTGACACTTGACCTTTCGCTAACGCAAGCAGCTGAAATACGCACCGATAAAGTGGCTGCCCTTGCGTCAATCGTGGCGGCCATTAACCCCGTTCGGGCTGAATTGCTGGCGCTTCAGCGCGCCTTCGCCGCGGCGCCACCATCGGGTAAAGGGGCGGTTCTTGATGGCCGTGATATTGGCACGATCGTGCTTCCCAATGCCGATATAAAATTCTTCATTGATGCCGATCTTGATATTCGCGCCGAGCGCCGCACCAAAGAGTTGCTTCAGGCAGGACAATCGGTTATGTTCCGCGACGTTCTGGAGGATATGAAGGCGCGTGATGATCGGGACCGGACTAGACCAGTGGCTCCATTAAAGGCCGCAGATGACGCAATTACCATCGACACATCCAAAACGGATGCGACGGCGGTTCTAGCACTAGCCCTGTCGTATATTGATCGTGTTGACCCATCAGAATAATTAGCCCGAACCGGAAACCATACGAACATTTCCGGTTCATATTTTGATTAACTGACTGCCGGCGAAACAAACTGGTCGCCAAAAAACCCGCTTGGAACCAAGCTATATTGCCAAAACAAGGCAAAATAATTTGGTTATCGTTCGTTCAATGCGGCCCTCATGTCGGCTGAGGCACGAAAAATTCGATCCTTATTAGGGCGGTATTGCACTCCCGATCGAAATAGCGACAAAACGGAGATTTTTTTGACATCTACAACGAATTCGGTAGCCGACGCTGCCACTGAAAACTTTGCCGATCTTTTAGCTGAAAGCTTTGGTGAAGGCACAAATGTCGAGGGCAGTGTTGTCCGCGGCTTTGTTATCGGCATCGAGGGTGATGCTGTTATCATTGATGTTGGCTTAAAATCTGAAGGCCGCGTTCCGCTAAAGGAACTTGCCGCCCCCGGACAACAAGCCGATGTTTCAATCGGTGATGAGATTGAGGTTTATGTCGAGCGTATGGAAGACCTTAATGGTCAGGCCGTATTAAGCCGCGACAAAGCCCGCCGCGAAGAAGCATGGGGCGTTCTCGAAGCATCATTTGAAAAGCAAGAGCGCGTTACGGGCGTTATCTTTGGCAAGGTCAAAGGCGGTTTCACTGTCGATCTGTCAGGAGCAACAGCCTTTTTGCCAGGAAGTCAGGTCGATATTCGCCCTGTTCGCGATCTTGGCCCATTGATGGGAACACCACAGCCATTCCAAATTCTGAAAATCGACCGTCGTCGTGGCAATATTGTCGTTTCACGTCGCGCCGTT
>JADHOU010000066.1 GCA_016778825.1 Candidatus Puniceispirillum sp.
TAGAAAACCTCTTGTTGCGATGACACCAAAATCCTTATTGCGTCATCGCTCTGCTGTTTCAAGTTTACGAGATCTAGGTCCAGGCACAACATTTCACCGGTTGCTTGACGAGCGTGACTGTAACGTAAAACATGGTGCAGCTAAACGCATTGTCATGTGTTCAGGCAAGATCTACTATGATTTGGCAGACGCTCGTGACGCTGCAGAAGCGTGGGATATTGAAATTTTGCGTGTTGAGCAATTATATCCATTTCCATCAAAAACTACTTTTGAGTTGTTATCTAAGACGCCTAGTGCTGAAGTTATATGGTGCCAGGAAGAACCCAAAAATATGGGTGGGTGGACATTTGTACGTGACTTTATTGAAGATGCAATGCAAGCGGCTAGCATGAAGCAAAGTCGGTTGAAATATGCTGGCCGCCCTGCAGCTGCGTCGCCAGCTACCGGCTCTTTTGCTCGTCATGTGAAAGAACAGAAGCAGCTTGTTGCAGAGGCTCTTGGCCCAATGGTGGCTGAATCGCAAAAAGCTGGTCCGACAAAAAAATAGACAAAGCCTGTTTTTTACAAGCTTTCAGACAAGGTACCGTAGGAGGGTGCTTACAATGTCAATTGATATTAATGTTCCAACACTTGGCGAATCAGTCAGCGATGCAACGATTGCCCGCTGGATAAAAAAGGCGGGCGACGCGGTCGCTGCAGATGAACCGATTGTTGAACTTGAGACGGATAAGGTGACATTGGAAGTGCCGTCACCGGTTGCTGGCAAGCTTGGTGAAATCATCGCTGCCGAAGGTGAAACCGTTGAAGTTGGCGCGCTTTTGGCGCGGGTTGAAGAAGGCGCGGCTGGGGCCAAACCGGCACCAAAGCAAGATGCACCAAAATCAGCGCCGGTAAAAGCGGCAGATGAAACCCCTGCCCCGGTTGCGGCGTCAGCATCTGTGCCAGCGGCAATTGACAGTTCTGACCTGTCACCCGCAGTGCGGCGGCTGGTTGATGAACATAAACTCAATCCAGCAAATATTGCGGCAACAGGTGTTGGCGGGCGGTTGACCAAGGCCGATGTTTTGGCCGCGATCAACAAGCCGCAGGCCGCACCGGCGCAAACCGTCATGGCAACGGCAAATGCGCCAACACCACCACGGGCAACACCGCGGGCGGTTGATGCGGCGCGTGAAGAGCGTGTTCGAATGTCGAAATTGCGGCAGGTCATTGCCACACGGCTGAAAGCGGCGCAAAATAGCGCGGCGATGCTAACCACCTTTAACGAGGTGAATATGTCGTCGCTGATGAAATTGCGGGCTGATTATAAAGATGCATTCGAAGCCGCGCATGAAGTCCGGCTCGGCTTTATGGGTGTATTTGTGCAAGCAGCCATTCAGGCGCTTCGTGAATTTCCGGCGGTAAATGCCGAAATTGATGGCACTGATATTATCTATAAAAATTACTATAATATCGGGGTTGCTGTTGGCACGCCGCAAGGGCTTGTTGTACCCGTCATCAAAAATGCTGGTGAAATGAGTTTGGCCGATACCGAGCGGGCAATCTCGGATTTTGGTCTTCGTGCGCGCGATGGCAAAATTGCGCCTGATGATATGGCTGGCGGCACTTTCACCATTTCGAATGGTGGTGTTTACGGGTCAATGATGTCAACGCCGATTTTGAACCCGCCGCAAAGCGGTATTCTTGGCATGCATAAGATCGAAAAGCGCGCAGTTGTGATTGATGACCAGATTGTGATTCGCCCGATGATGTATTTGGCCTTATCATATGATCATCGTATTATTGATGGTCGCGAGGCTGTATCATTTCTGGCACGGATCAAGGAAATGGTCGAAGACCCACGTCGCTTGTTAATTGGCGTCTAACGGCACGCATTGCAAAACCACTTTGCAAAATCGCTTTACAAAAATTGCCGGCAAAAAGGAAAGATAGATGCAGAATAACAGCTTTGATCTCATCATTATTGGTGCTGGCCCGGGCGGTTATGTTGGGGCCATTCGCGCGTCCCAGCTTGGGATGAATGTTGCCTGCATCGAAAAACGGCCAACGCTTGGCGGTACTTGTTTGAATGTTGGCTGTATTCCGTCAAAGGCGCTTTTGAATACGTCTGAGCATTTTGCAAATGCCGCGTCAGGCACGCTTGGAAAATTGGGCATCTCGCTTGGATCGGTTGCGCTTGATCTTAAACAGATGATGCAATCGAAAAGCGATATTGTTGACACGCTGACCGGCGGCATTGATTTTCTGTTCAAGAAAAACAAAATTACCCGCCTTGAAGGAAGCGCAACCATCACGGGTACGGGAAGCGTGACCATCGTCGATGGTAAGGATAAAGGCGATTATAAAGCTGGCAAAATCATGATTGCCACCGGCAGTCACCCTTCCAGCCTTCCCGGCGTTACCATTGATGGAAAACATATTGTCAGCTCAACCGGCGCTTTGAGTCTTGAAACCTTGCCAAAGAAAATGGTGGTAATTGGTGCAGGCTATATCGGACTTGAGCTTGGTACGGTTTGGGCGCGCCTTGGTGCCGAGGTTGAAGTCATCGAGTTTTTGCCGCGAATCTTGCCTGGCATGGATGCTGAAATCGCCAAGAAATTTATGACCATTGCCAACAAGCAGGGCTTGAAATTCCGTCTCAGCACCGCGGTAAAATCGGCCAAAGCCGGAAAAAATAGTGTTAGTCTGACAGTCACCCCGGCCAATGGTGGTGATGAAGAAACCATAAAGGCTGATATTGCGCTTGTTTCGGTTGGGCGGCATCCGGCAACAGACGGGCTTGGGCTTGAAAAGATTGGCGTTACCATGACACCACGTGGCCGCATTGCGGTTGATGCCCGCTTTGAGACCAGTATCGAAGATATCTATGCCATAGGTGATGTGATTGACGGGCCGATGCTGGCGCATAAGGCCGAAGAAGATGCGGTTGCCGCTGTTGAAATGATGGCTGGTAAGCCGGGTCATGTTGATTATGATTTGGTGCCGGGCATCGTTTATACCGCGCCGGAAATTGCCACTTTGGGAAAGTCTGAAGAAGCCTTGACTGAAGCTGGTATTGATTTTGTCAAGGGTTTGTTTCCGTTTTCGGCAAACAGCCGTGCGCGGGCGCAAGGACATAGCGATGGGTTTGTGAAAATTTTGGCCTGTGCGAAAACTGACAAGATTCTTGGCGTTCATATTATCGGCCATGAGGCCGGAACGGTGATCCATGAATGCGCTACGGCCATGACCTTTGGCGCCTCAGCCGAAGATATTGCCCGCACCTGTCATGGTCATCCAACTTTGAATGAGGCCGTCAAAGAAGCTGCGCTAGCAGTTGATGGCCGCGCCATTCATATCTAGCTAGTCCTAGGCGATTGACTGGGGTGCAATTTGCGGGCATGTGCGTTTAGCGTTGCGCGCGTGGATGTGTGTCGCGGTGAATCTGAATTAGATGGGTTTCGTCAACATGCGTATAGCGTTGGGTTGTCGATAGGCTGACATGGCCAAGCAATTCTTGGATGGCGCGAAGATCGCCACCATTGCCAAGAAGATGCGTTGCAAAGGCATGGCGCAAACTATGTGGTGTGACATGCGATGGCAGATCAAGCTCGACACGCAATCCTTCTAGCAAACGTTGAACCGCGCGGGCGCCAAGCGGTTTCCCGCGGCTGCTGACAAATAATGGCGCCTGCGCCCCATCATCAAATGGGCAATCCCCAAGATAATCATCAACCGCTTCGCTGGCTGCCTTTAGCACCGGCACATCGCGCATTTTATCGCCCTTGCCGGTAATGGTTAACCAGTCACCAAGTGGCGCATCTTTACGGTGAAGGCCAAGCGCCTCGGAAATGCGTAATCCGGCACCATAAAGCAGCATCAAAACGGCAAAATCGCGCTTTTTGACCCAATCGGCACCGCGCCGGTTGAAAATGGCCTGAAGCAGGGCATGGGCATCATCGACCGACATTGATTTTGGAACGGCGCGCGGTGGTTGCGGTGCGCGTAACCAGCCAAGGTCGGGAACATTAACAAGCTTGTTGCGGCCGCAAAACCGGTAAAAGCTGCGCACCGAGGATACCCGTCTTGCAATTGTTGTTCGCGCAAGCTGACGTGATGCCATATGTGCTAGCCAGCCCCGAAATATTTGGCGCGATAGCGGCGCATTTGCTGCGTTTGCATCAGCACTAAGATAGCTGGAAAAATCATCAAGATCGCGTTCATAAGCATCAAGCGTGTTTGCTCCATAGCGTTTTTCACTGGCAAGCCAGCGAAGCCATGCTGCACGATGTGCCGCCGCAATCATCGTGAATTCACCTGCAATTCGAGCCTTGCCGCCAAGGTGACACCAACCATTTCGGCAAGAAGAACAAGAAGGTCACTGCCAAGATCGGGATGAAAACTATTGGTGGTTTTGCCGCCAAGCAATAACAGGCATTGCGAGACCGGATCGGGAAGCCGATCGGGAAGCCGGATAATGGCAAGGCTTTGTGTCGGTTTGATCAGCAGCTTCTGGGCAGCCTCATTTGGCAGCCCCAAAAACAGCCCACAGTTTTCGGTGGCTTGGTCAATCTGATTTGCTGGATGCACCATCAGCCCCAGATCAAGGGCATCCGGAATTGCCGCTTCGAACTCGCTAATCAATTGGCATTGGTTCAGGTCAAAAATCACCGGAAATTCGGTTGCAATCACCTGACACATGCCAGCAAGATCGGTGCTGGCAAGAAGCCCCAATGTGGCGTGGTGAAGCCGTGTCCAGCTGAGCATGTTTTCGGCGGCCACATGCAAAAGCGATTGATGTGTTTGGCTTAATTTACGGGCATCCTGCCGCGCCTTGGCGGCCAGTGCCGGAATCAGATTCACTACCTTATCGTCAATTTTATCATCGGCTTCGATCGAGGTGCCAGCCGCGGTGATACAGGCCGCAAGCAGCTCTGGCTGGGTTGCCAGCAATTTCGACATTTCGGCAGGATTGTCGGTCAAAAAGCTGGCAACATCTTTGGCGGTGATTGTTTTTTTAGATTTATCGTCTGCCATAATGCTGCCTTTGCTTGGCGTTTCCTATGCGGCGAAACCCACTTGGATTGCACCTATAAAATCGATTGGCCAGTTGCTTGCCAGTCTTTCAAAAACGCGTCCAGACCACTATCGGTTAGGGGGTGATGATAAAGCGCGGTCAAAATCTTTGGCGGCAAAGTCACCGCATCGGCTCCCATCAGGGCAGCGTCAACGACATGCTGGGTGCTTCGAACCGAGGCGACCAAAACCTCGGTATCATAATCATAATTTGCATAGATGCTGCAAATCTCTTCGATCAGCCCCATCCCGTCGCGGCCGATATCGTCAAGCCGTCCGACAAAAGGTGAAATAAATTTCGCGCCGGCCTTGGCCGCCAGCAAGGCCTGCCCAGCGGCAAAACATAACGTAACATTGACATCGGTGCCAGAATCGCTAAGCGCGCGGCAGGTCATCAGCCCGTCACGGGTCAATGGCACCTTTACCGTTACATTCGGGGCGATGGCAGCCAGCTTTTGGCCTTCGGTAAGCATTGTTTTGAAATCGGTCGCCGTGACTTCGGCGCTAACCGGCCCATCAACAAGGCTGCAGATTTCAGCAATCGTTTCAAGAATGTTGCGTCCTGATTTGGCAATCAAAGACGGGTTTGTCGTGATCCCATCAACGAATCCAGTATCGCAAAGCGCGGTGATTTCGCCAACATCGGCACTATCGAGGAAAATTTTCATGTTATTAACCCTGTTTTCACTGGATTGATGCTTGCGCTTTTTCTGCGCGCCACGCAAGTTTACTTGAAGCAACAGCGCAAATCCACAATCTTAAAATAACCGCTGTTCAGCTTGTTCTGATGGCGGATGATTTCACAGGATCCAATGTTTATAAAGATTTATCATGAGTGAATCTCTTGGCATAGCCCGGCAATCGGCGCTTGCCATTGCGGTGGCAGCGCCCGTTGGTGGGATTTATGATTACCTGGCAGGTCCGGCCGTTGGCGCGATGCGTGGCGCTATTGTCATGGTTCCGTTCGGCGGGCGGCATTTACCGGGCATCGTGATGGGGGCGGCGATTGGTGATGTGCCGGTGGCCAAGCTTCGGGCGGTTGAAAGCTTGGTGACTTTGCCGCCGCTGTCAGATGAGCTTGTTCAATTTGTCGAACGCGTTGCCGCTTGGACAATGGCGCCTTTGGGGGCGGTGGTGAAAATGGTGCTCAGCCAGCCAGCCGCCTTTGATCGTCCGCCCCAGCAAAAACGCTATTCGATTGGCGCACCAGCAGGCGAAACCCGGCTTACCAAGGCGCGACAGCATGTTCTTGATTATCTGGCTAAAACCGAGGCAGCCGCTGCGCCCGATCATCAGGCCGCGACGGTCGGCGTAACTGCGGCGATGATTACGGCTGCTTGCGGTGCCAGTCAGGCGGTCATTAATGCTATGGAAACGGCAGGCCTGTTGCAGGTCAAGCTCGTCTCGGCCGATCAACCGCCACCTTTGCCGCGGCATGATCTTGATCATGTCACCTTAACATCGGATCAACAGCAAGCCGCCGATCATTTACGCCGCGCGGTTGGTCATGGTTTTCAAACCTGCCTTCTTGATGGGGTTACTGGCTCGGGCAAGACCGAGGTTTATTTCGAGGCGGTTGAAGCGGCGGTTGCCGCCGGCCAGCAGGTTTTGATTCTACTTCCCGAAATTGCCCTATCGGCGGCGTGGCGAGCGCGGTTTGCCGCGCGTTTTGGTGTACCGCCAGTGGAATGGCATTCGGATATATCCGCCGCGCAAAAACGCAAATCATGGCGATTTGTGTTGCAAGCAAGGGCATCGGTTGTGGTTGGCGCGCGATCGGCGCTGTTTTTACCCTTTTCGCGGCTTGGACTGATCATTGTTGATGAAGAGCATGAACATGCTTTCAAACAGGAAGATCAGGTGATTTATCAAGCTCGTGACATGGCGGTTTTGCGCGGTCGACTGGATGATGTGCTGGTGGTGCTGGCAAGCGCGACCCCATCGCTGGAAAGCTGGGTGAATGCTGGTAAGACCGGATCGCCGCCACGTTATGACTATCTAGCCTTGCCAAAACGGGTTCATGGCGCCCAGCTTCCTGATATTTCGGCAATTGATCTTCGCGCCACACCGCCCGAACGTGGACGATGGCTTGCCCCACCGCTTGTCGAGGCAATCGAGTCGCGGCTAAAGGTTGGCGAGCAAAGTCTGTTATTCTTGAACCGGCGCGGCTATGCGCCGCTTACCTTATGTGGGGCTTGCGGCACCAAGGTTACATGCCCTAATTGCGATTCATGGATGGTGGCGCATCGGCTGGCAGGCCGTCTGCGCTGTCACCATTGCGGTCATGAATTACGACCGAGCAATGATTGCAAGTCCTGCGGGGCAAAAGACCAGATGCAGGCTTGTGGCCCCGGGGTTGAACGGCTTGCCGAAGAAGTTTTGATAAGATTTCCTGAAGCGCGGTTTGCGCTGCTGTCGAGTGACACGGTTGGCACGCCAAAAGCGGCCGAGGCGTTTATCAAATCGGTAAGTGATGGCGAGGTCGATATAATTATTGGCACCCAAATGGCCGCCAAGGGTCATCATTTCCCGCATTTGACGCTTGTTGGTGTTGTTGATGCTGATCTTGGGCTTGCTGGCGGTGATTTACGCGCTGCTGAACGCACGTTTCAGATGCTGAGTCAGGTTGCTGGGCGTGCCGGACGCGAATCGCGACCAGGTGCAGCAATGCTGCAAACTTTAGAGCCTGAGAATCCGGTTCTGGTGAGCCTGATTGCTGGTGATCGCGATGCGTTTCTGGCACAAGAGGCGGCCGCGCGGCAAGCCGCCGGAATGCCGCCCTTTGGCCAATTAGCCGCCATTATCATCGCGTCACCACATGAAGACCGGCTTTTTGAGGCGATCCGCCAGCTTGCCGCAAC
>JADHOU010000067.1 GCA_016778825.1 Candidatus Puniceispirillum sp.
CGACCAATCAAAGGATATGCCGAACCATGACTGATAAAATCATTGTGAAACAATCAGGCGCCATCGCCCGAATCATTTTTAACCAGCCGGAAAAGCGCAATGCGGTATCGCTGGAAATGTGGGAGGCGGTTGAGGTTGCTCTTGATAAATTTGCGGTTGATAAAGATGTACGCGTGCTGATCCTGTCAGGTGCTGGCGGCAAGGCCTTTGTTTCGGGCGCTGATATTTCCAAATTTGAAAGCGAGCGTGCCAGTGCCGATGGTGTGGCGCGTTATAACGCCACCACCAAACGCGTCTATGACACGGTTGAAGCATTCCCGAAACCAACGATCGCGCAAATTGATGGATTCTGCGTCGGCGGCGGCATGGCGCTTGCCGTATGTTGCGATATTCGTATTTGCGGTCAAGGTTCAAATTTTGCCATTCCGGCAGCGCGGCTTGGTCTTGGTTATGGCTTTCTTGGCATTAATCGGCTTGCCAATCTTGTTGGTCCTGCCTTTACCAAAGAAATCTTTTTTACTGCACGCCGGTTTGACGCTGAAGAAGCGCGTATCATGGGGCTGGTGAACCGGATTGTTGAAGATGGCGCGGTCGAAGCGGCGGCCGATGAGATGGCATCAATCATCACTGACAATGCGCCTTTGACGGTTGATGCGGTAAAATTCATTGCCAATCAGACACGCAAGGATGAAAGCCAGCGTGATCTGGCCACTTGCGAAGCAATGGTTCAGGCCTGTTTCGACAGTGCTGATTATATTGAAGGCCGCCGTGCGTTTATGGAAAAGCGTAAGCCGGTTTGGACAGGAAGCTGACGCGAAAACCCCTGTTATGACCATCTTTTTTATCTAAGAAATTTACCCAAGAAATTTACTTGGGCATTTTTCCTTAATATTTTGCCTTACCAATCCGTGTGGCACCGCGCATAAAAAACCGTCAAGCCCGATCATGGGATTGACGGTTTTTTGGAGCAAACCGGATGTTCTGGTTTGGGTTTACTTAGAATTGCATTACCACGCCGCCATTGATTTGCAGCATTTGGCCATTCACAAAACCACCATTTTCTGAACAAAGATAGGCAATCATGCCGCCGATATCTTCGGCGTGACCAAGCCGGCCTGATGGGTTGGTTTTTAAGAGCGCCGAAAATTTTGCATCCGTGGCAATATCGACATCTTTTGCCGGAAATGTGCCGGGTGCGATGATATTTGCGGTGATGCCATTAGCGCCAAACTCAACTGCGAAGGCCTTGGTCAATCCCCAAACCGCATGTTTGGCAACCGATACAGCCGATGCCCCCGGATATCCACGTTGGGCATTCATGCCGGAAAAGCTGATGATGCGCCCCCAGCCATTGGCAACCATGCCTGGCAGGATCATGCGCGACAACCAGATTGCCGCATTCAAATCGACATCCATGACCTGCTGCCAATCATCTTCGCTGACATCGAGAAATGGCCCATGCGGACGAATCGCAGCGTTATTGACAAGAACATCAATCCGGCCAAAATGGTCAATACCTGCCTTAGCAACGGCTTCGGCTTCGGCCTTAATCCCAACATTGCCCATTGCCACAAGCGCGTCGACACCATGTTCGCGCGCTTCGGCGGCAACGGCTTCGGCGGCGTCATGATTACGACTGCCATTCACGATGATGTTAAATCCTGTTTGCGCCAGCTGGCTGGCGATGCCACGGCCGATATTCTGTCCCGATCCTGTGATCAAGGCGGTTTTTCTGTCACTATGCATTGTTTACCTCTGTGATAAATTCATTGAAACGATAACCGCTTGGAGTGCGGGCCAGCAATCAAGATTGTTCAGAAAATGGCAAGGGTGAAAAAGACGCCAGAACTGACCGGTTTCAGATTAGGCATCTGACCCCCGAAATGCCAGCGTAAATTGGATGAAATAGGCAGTTTTTGTAATGCTGGAAATTGATCGTTGGTCGGGTTTGTGCTGCCTTTCAATTCAATGGCGCAAATGCGATGAATTCATTGCGAAATCAGCGTCGTGATTGGGCATATTCTCTATGGACAAACCGCCATCACGGTGCAATTCTTGGAGCTGTTTTTGCGCTGTTTTTTGCGTTTTTTGATTTGAGATAAGTGAGTTTTAGACATGAAGATCCAACAGGTCGTGTGGCGTTATTTCTAGGGCGCCTTCCACATGCCTATATTTTGGGAATGGAAGAGGCCGATAGTGAGGCGCTTCTCGACCCATTATGGGCGCATGCATGCCAGCCAAAATATAGCTGGAAAAATGAATGGCAGAAAGGCGATTTGGTGATGTGGCAAAACCGTATGGTCTTGCATCGTCGTGATGCGTTTGACCCAAATCTGCGTCGTGTCATGCACCGGACCCAGCTGAAAGGCCGCAGCCCAATTACGGCATTGGGATTTCAATCACTGCCAGTATAATTTCAATTTTTCACAAGCCCAGTGCGGGTCTTGCTGATATCCAGCCGTTATCTTTCTCATGACAAATCTTTAGGAGATTTTATTTTGTCTAATGAACGCAAGGTCGATCCAGCAGAGGTTCGCGATCACATTGAATCCATCCTTGGAAGCTATGAACAGGTTTTTGAAAAATTCTTCCTGTCAAAATTTATGGGGCTTAATTTTGACTATCTGCCGCATGAAGCTGCTGATGCCGATAAGGATCATCTTCGTGTCACTTTTAAGGTCAATGAAATGTTGATGAACCCGCAAGGATCGTTGCAGGGCGGCATCATGGCTGCCGTCATGGATATCTCGATGGGGCATCTTTTGAACAAGACAGTTGGCATGGGCATCACCATCGAAATGAAAACCCAATATCTTCGTCCGGCACCAAAAGGGCTTGCCACGGTTGAGGGTCGCTATATCAAAAAGGGTCGTACCCTATCCTTTATGGAAAGCCGGCTTTGGGGAAGTGATGGCAAGCTTGCTGCGGTTGCAACCGCCACTTGGAAAATGCCAGGCTAGTGAAAATATGACGCACGGCGTTATCATCGCGCGTCATGCAATGGCTTAATTTATCTGGCGGTTGGTAAAGACGTTATGTTCTGGTTAGACTGATCATATAGCATCTTTGCTGGTCTGTTTTGGATGCCAATGTTTTTAAAGGTTTGATCATGTCTGATTCTGCTTTGCTGCCGCATATTCTTGATCTGGCGTCGGTTCCGCGCCACAGCTTGCCGCAAGATGCCCGCAAGATGGCGCAATTATCACTTTTTGACTGGATGGCGGTTAGTCTTGCCGGCGCGGATCAGCCATTAGCACATATTATTCGTGATTTCGTGATGGCCGAAGGCGGGGTGCCACGCGCGGCCGTTACCGGCGCGGCTGTTCGTCTACCAGCCCGCGCGGCCGCCCTTGCCAACGGCACGATTTCGCATGCGCTGGATTATGATGATACGCATTTTGCCTATATCGGCCATCCGTCAGTTGCGATTTTTCCAGCAGCCTTGGCAGCGGCCGAGGATATGGGCGCATCGGCTGATGATGTTGTTGATGCGTTTTTGATTGGCGCTGAATCGGCCTGCCGGATTGGCATGGTGCTTGGGCGTGATCATTATGATGCTGGCTTTCATCAAACGGCAACATCGGGTGCGTTTGGTGCCACCATTGCCGCATCGCGCCTCTACCAGCTTGATCGCGCTGCCACCCGTGCGGCGTTGGGGCTTGTCAGTACGCGCGCCTCGGGACTGAAATCACAATTTGGCACGATGGGAAAACCATTCAATGCTGGTGCCGCCGCGGCAAATGGCATCGAGGCAGCCAGTCTTGCAAAACGCGGTTTTACGGCCAGCACAGATGCATTTGCTGGCACGCAAAGTTTCCTTGCGGCGCATCATGGCACGGCTGGCGGCAGTGCCGCAATTGATGATTGGTCTTTTAATCAGTTCTTTTTTGCCGCGGTCAGCCACAAGCTTCATGCCTGTTGCCACGGCACCCATGCGATGATTGAAGCGTTGCTTATGCTATGCGCTGATGGCGCTGTTGCGGTTGATGATCTTGATGAAATAGAGGTTTATATCGCGCCCCGCTGGCAGAATGTTTGCGATATAAAGACACCTGAAACTGGCCTTGAAATCAAATTCAGCTATGTTTTCTTGGCGGCGATGGTGCTTCGGGGTATCAATCTTGCGGCGTATGAAAGCTATGATGATGGCCTGTGTCTCGATGCTGATCTGATTGCACTTGCCATGCGGGTGAGGGTCATTGGCGATGATCAGATTGCCGACAGCGCCGCGCGCGTTGATCTTATGCGCAAGGATGGTCAATCGCGATCCCAATCATTTGATTTGTTGTCGCCGATTGATCCGGCGCTTCTAGGCACAAGATTGCTTGCCAAGGCTAAGGCGATTATCGGTGATGATCGCGCCAATGATTTATGGGCGATGACAAATGCACTTGAACAGGTCTCGGCATCTGATCTTGCTGCCAAATTACAAGCATAGCCGGTTGTCTGATAGAATATTTGGCATGATGGCATGACAAAGCAAAGGAGTGAGTTTATGGATTTTTCCGATTGGGTCGGCAATAGCGTGTCAAGCAATGACGTGATTACGGCGCGCATGGTTGATCATTTTAAACATACGCTTGGCGATCATTGTTTTACCGGCAATGAAGTACCGCCCGGGTTGCATTGGTGTTTGGCACCCGAAGCGGTTAGCCCGGAATTGCTTGGCCCTGATGGTCACCCAAAGCGCGGTGATTTTCTGCCTGAAATTCCCTATGCACGCCGGATGTGGGCAGGGGGCTGGCTGGAATTCCATGGTGATTTCAAGATTGGCGATCATGTCAAAAAGCAAAGCCGCATTGATGATATCAGCTTTAAATCAGGCAAAAGCGGCAATTTATGTTTTGTTGCGGTGACGCATGAATTTTCCGTTGGCGGCCAGTTGAAATTGCGCGAACGCCATGATGTTGTTTATCGTGAAGAAGTGACGGCCGCGCCGCCGCTTGATCCCATCACTGACAGCGTGGCGGCGCATCGCTGGCAGGTTGATACCAATAGCGTGATGCTGTTTCGCTATTCGGCGCTGACATTTAATGGTCATCGTATTCATTATGATCTTCCCTATTCGACCAATGTCGAAGGGCATGGCGGTTTGTTGGTTCATGGTCCATTGCAGGCAACATTGATGCTGAATCTGGCCTGCAGCATTGGCGGAAAATTGCCAAAACATATGGGTTATCGTGGCGTTCGGCCATTGGTTTGTGGCGATCCGGTCATGGTTGATGCGTCACCTGAAAATGATGCTGCTGGCCAAGCCCTGCTTGCGGCCTGTGTTCGCGGCGCTGATGGCAATATAACCATGAAAGCCACCGTTACACCCTAGCCGATATTGTGAAAGACCGATTCATGACCCCACCAAAACCCCTATCCGTTCCGCTATTTGTGCCGGGGCATCGTCCTGAATTATTGGCAAAGGCCGGTGCCAGTGGCGCCGATGCGGTGATTTTCGATCTCGAAGATGCGGTTGCTGATGCTGATAAACCGGCAGCGCATGCCGCCCTTATGTCGCGGCCTGATTTGCCGGTGCCATTGGTCGTGCGCTGCAATGGGTTTGACTCGCGTTGGTTTGCCAAAGACATGGCGGCTCTGGCCAAGAAACCACCACAGATGATCATGCTACCAAAGGCAGAATCGGTTGATCATCTTGATGTGATTGCCAAACAATTTGGCGCGGATATGCCGATCATTCCAATCGTTGAGAGCGCGCTTGGGCTGGCCGCAATCGAGGTCATGATGACGCATCCATCAGTGCTGCAATGCGCGTTTGGGCATCTGGATTTCTCGCTTGATATTGGGGCTGATCCGCAATGGGATTCGCTTCACTATGCGCGTGGTAGAATTGTTGTTGCATCACGCCTTGGGCAAAAGGCACCGCCGCTTGATGGGGTCGCGGTGCGGTTTGATGATGCCGAGATTGTCGCTGGTGAGGCACGGCGCGCGCGCGACATGGGCTTTGGTGGCAAGCTGTTAATTCACCCCAAACAGATTGCACCGGCAAAGGCCGTATTTCGGCCAAGCGATGCCGATTATGAATGGGCGCAGCGCGTCATGACCGCTGTTGCCAATAGCGCATCAGCGGTTCAGCTTGACGGGGCAATGGTTGATGTGCCGGTGATCAAACGCGCCGAGGCCATTATCCGTGATTATGAGGCGCTGGCGTAATGCGATGCTGGCCAGATCATGGCGGCAAAATACTGAATTGGCAAAATATTGAATTGGCAGGAGAGTTTAATGGCGAATAGCCCAAATCGTGATCTTGACGGATTGCTAGTAATCAGTCTTGAACAGGCTGTTGCCGCGCCTTACGCCGCAAGCCGACTTGCCGATGCTGGTGCGCGGGTGATTAAGGTTGAACGTCCCGAAGGTGATTTTGCCCGTGGCTATGACGCTGATGCGAATGGGCATAGTTCGTATTTTGTATGGCTTAATCGTGGCAAGGAATCGGTCGTGCTTGATCTCAAACAGCCAGATGATCTGCAGATTTTTAAACAAATGCTGTCCAAGGCTGATGTGTTTATCCAGAATTTAATGCCCGGGGCGCTTGATCGTCTTGGCGTTTCGATGGCCGATTTGCGGCAGGCTGACCCGCGATTGATTACTTGCGATATCAGCGGTTATGGAGCGTCAGGTCCCTTTGCTCAGATGAAGGCTTATGATTTTCTGGTTCAGGCCGAAGTTGGGTTGGCGCAGATTACCGGCGCGCCTGAAGAGCCTGGCCGTGTTGGTGTTTCGATCTGTGATATTGCGGCGGGAATGACCGCGCATGCTGCGATTTTGCAGGCTTTGGTAGCGCGTGCAAAAACCGGCGAAGGCCGCGCCATTGAAGTGTCGCTATTTCATGCGCTTGCCGATTGGATGAATGTTCCCTATCTGCAACATCATTATGGTGGGCGGGAAATTCGGCGTCCCGGGCTGCATCACCCGACGATTGCGCCTTATGGTGCCTATCGTTGCGGCAATGACCGGATGCTGTTGATTTCAATCCAGAATGAGCGCGAATGGCTGCGGCTATGTAGTGATGTTCTTGACCAGCCCGATTTATCGCAAAATCCGAAATTTGACAGCAATGTCCATCGTGTTGAAAATCGCACTTCGCTTGATGCGATTATAAATGGGGTTTTCAGCCAATATTCAATCGATGAAATTGCCGAAAAATTGCAGGCGGCGCAAATTGCCTTTGGCCGGTTGAATGATATGGATGTATTTACCCAGCATCCGCAAAACCGGTTTGTTTCGGTTCGCACTTCGGCCGGTGATGTGCAGCTATTATCACCCGGCGCGATTGTGAATGGCATCTTGCCAAGATTGGGAGATATTCCCGACCTTGGCCAGCATAGCGCGGCTATCCGCGTCGAATTTTCATAGATGACGCGCTTGGATATCGCTCAAAGCTGCATTTGATCTAGACTTGATCTAAGCCAGATTGGACTTAGGCTGAAAATTCGCCAATTCGAACCGCATCAAGAAATGCCGCCTCGGCGGCCTTGATCACGGTTAATTTGGGGTTGCCGTCACGATAGGCAAGCCCAAGTTGGCGTGCCGGCGCTTTGGCACCAAGCGCAAGGCGTTTGACGGGTAGCGGGTTCATATTCCGAACACAGCGTTTGGGCACAATCGAGACGCCAAGGTTGGCCATCACCATGCTTGAGATTGCTTCCAGCCCTTCAAGCTCCATCGAATCCTTGACCGTGATTTTGCGCTTTTGAAGCCAGCTTTCGACCATCTGGCCAAAAATGGCATTGCGGTCAAACCGGATAAAGGGACGGGTGCGAAGCAGTTCAAGCGGATCGTCACTTTCGGTTTGCGGCGGTGCCAAAAGCTGCATTGGTTCGGCGGCAATGTCAAAACAGGATAACCCC
>JADHOU010000068.1 GCA_016778825.1 Candidatus Puniceispirillum sp.
TGACAACCGCAACTGCGTGCAACAAGGCCGAAACAGGCGTTGGTGCCACCATCGCCGCAGGTAGCCAGCGATGGATCGGCATTAATGCCGCCTTGCCAACTCCAAACGCAAATAGCGCAAGCAGGATTGGCGCCATTGCCGGATCAATCTGCCCAGCAAGATAACCACCCGGCCGGAAATCGAGGGTTCCGGTGCTAAGCCAAACCCACACAACAGCGGGCAGCAACAACACAACTGACGTTCCAACAAGGATGCTCATGTAAAGCCGTCCTGCGTTGCGCGCAAGGGCACTTTCTTTATGTGTTACAAGCGGATAGGTGGAAAAGGTCAGAATTTCATAAAACACGAAAAGAACCAGTAAATTACCCGACCATGCAACCGCCATTGCCGCATGAACCGCGACTGCATAAAAAGCAGCAAAGCGCGTTTGATGCTTTTCATGGTTACCGCGCATATAGCCAACCGAATAAAGCGCTGACAAAATCCATAGGCCAGACGCGACCAAACCGAAAATAGCACCAAGCGGTGTGACAGCAAATTCAAGCGCCAGTCCTTCGGCAATCTGCGCCACAAACAGCCGTGGCGTTTCACCGTCCAGAACCGCCAGCGCAACATGAACCGCGGCAATAAAGGTGATAACCCCGCCAATTGGCCCTGCAGCATCACGCCAGACATGCCGAACCGCCAGAAACGGCGTTAAAATCGCGACAACAAGCGGTGCTAAAAGCCCAACAAGCATTGAGGTGTGAAGTGACATCATGCCCCACCTCCCAACAATGCAGTGGCGGCAAGGCGCGCCGCACCAACAATCCAACCAGCATCAATGCCAAACCAGATATTGCCAAGAGCAACCATCCAAAGCGGCAAATAGATTGCAGGGTTTTCAACCAGTTTTGGTGATCGTGCCGGTGCAGGCTGCATCCACATGACTTCCATCACTTTCCAAAGATAAACAACCGATAAGGCGCTGCTGATTAGAACAAGCGCCAGAAGGACGTATGAATCGGTCTCAAGAATGGCACGCACAAGATACAGCTTTGAAATAAAGCCAGCGGTAAGCGGCAAACCACCAAGGCTAAGACCGCAAATCAAAAAGGCCGTTGCCGTTATCGGCATCCGCCGTCCAATACCGGTTATGGTTTCAAGGCTGGCACGCGCACCAAGAGCAGCGACAAAACCACCAATCGCCATGAAGATGCCGCCTTTGATCAGCGCATGATTACCAATATGAATAAATCCGGCACTGATGCCTGCTGGTGTCGCCAGAGCAAGCCCAAGCGCGATATAGCCAATTTGCGCCACCGAAGAATGGGCAAACATCTTTTTGATATCGGCTTCATAAATGGCCATGATCGTGCCAACGAAAATGCCGCCAACCGCCAAAGGCACAATGACATTCGACAAGGCGATATCAACTATTTCGGGCGTTCCGCCAAAAATCGTGAAAAAGATCCGCGCTAAAACATAAAGCGCCGCTTTGGTAGCAATCGCCGCGAGCAAGGTTGATACTGCCGATGGCGCATAGCCATAGGCCGCAGGCAACCATATATGGACTGGGAAAATCGCCGCCTTGACCAGCATGCCGGCCACCATAAAGCCAAAACCGACATAAAGCGCCGTCCCGCCAGCAGCATCAGGCAGGCGGTTCGCCATATCGCCCATATTCAATGTGCCAGTGATAGCATAGATAAACCCGACACCAATCACATAAAAGGTCGCGCCAACCGCGCCAATCACAAGATAATGATAGCTAGCAACAAGCGCCCGCCGGTCAGTACCCGCCCCCATGCCAATCAGTATAACCGAAGCCAAAGCCGAAATTTCAAGGAAAACAAACAGATTGAAAGCATCAGCTGTCATCACAAGGCCAAAAAGCCCACCAATAACAAGAAGCCATGCCGCATAGAATTTGCCGCTGTCTTTATAGGCAATTTCAACCGCAACAAGATGCCGCGCGGCTAGGGTTGTCAGAAATCCGAGACCCGACATTACCACCAATGTAAGGCTGGATGCCGAATCAACGACAAATTCAATACCCCAAGGCGGTTCCCAATTGCCTAGATGATAGCTAATGCTAACGCCATTTTCGGTAACGGATTGAAGCAATAACGCGGCAAGAAATGAGATGCCAGTGCCAATAAGTGCCAACACCCATGCCAGACCGGCAATAGGCAAAACCGCGCTAAATGGTGCCAAAAGCAACGGAACCACAACAAGCAATGCTGGTAAATTAGTCAAAATAGCGGCGCCCATCATTCTGCTGCCTCACTTGTCGGACGTTTCGGACGAGCCAGTGATTGGCTTGCCTTGGCGGCAATGATTTCATCTTCTTCGACACTGCCAAAGGCTTCGTTAATCCGCAGGATCAAGGCTAAACCAAGCGCCGTTGTCGCCACCCCGACAACAATCGCTGTCAGAATCAAAACATGAGGCAACGGGTTTGAATAAAGCGTGTCGGGATTGCCATCAAGAATGGGCGCGGTACCGCCTGCCATCTTGCCAAGCGAAATATAGAAGATGAAAACCGAGGTCTGAAAAATTGACAGCCCGATCATCTTTTTTACCAGGTTCGCTCGAGCAATGACCATGAAAAGCCCTGTCATCATCAAAATGACAACAATAATATAGTTCCAGCTTCCTGCGAGTTGCTCAATCATTGGCGCGATCCTCAACAAAGCCAGCAAAGGCATGAAACAGAGCCAGCATGACACTTGTCACCGTCAGGCCAACGCCAAATTCAACGACTAAAATACCAATATGCTGACCCGAGCCGACCGATCCCGTCAGCGCGGTATAATCTAAAAAAAGGCCGCCCTTGGCCATCGAGACAATGCCAACAGCGCCATAGATGGTGACACCAAGCACCATCATCCAAAGATTAACCCGCGCCGAAATGATTTTACGGCCAGCTTGCAAGCCAAAGACAAGCGCATGCAAAATAAAGGCAGCGGCGATGATCACGCCCGCCTGAAACCCGCCACCAGGGCCAAAATCGCCATGGAATTGAACATAAAGGCCAAACATGATGATTGGGGCAAACAGGATTTTGGCCACAACACGAAAGACAGGATTTTGGTTCATGCCTTTGTCCTCGCTGTTTTGGGACCTGATTTCGGCTTGGCTGAATTTGGCTTGGCTGTTTTTGCCGCTATCTTTCGGTTATCTGTTTTCACGCGCTTTGTTCGGGTGGTACCTGCAAGCAACATCAAAACCCCAAGACCGGCGGTAAAGACAACAATCGTCTCGCCAAGCGTGTCAAAACCGCGATAGCTTGCCAAAACCGTTGTCACAACATTTGGAATGTGAAGCGCACTGCCACTTTCGGCAAGATAGCGCGGGGCAACATGCTGGTGCACCGGCGCCATAGCATCGCCAAGAAATGGCAAATCCATAACGGCAACAAGCAATAACGCCCCTGCTCCGATACAAATAACCCCTGCCAGAAAATTGCGATTCTGGCTTGGCTTTTCATCGGCCGGAATATAGGCCATTGCGGCAAGGAACAGCACAGTTGAAATGCCAGCGCCAACCGCCGCTTCAGTAAAGGCAACATCAACCGCATCCAGATTGACGAAAATCGCCGCTGAGGTCAGCGAATAGGCACCTGACATGACGATCACCGCATAGAGGCGTCCGGTACGAACCACCATCACCGCGATCAGCACCAGCAAAGCCAACAGAAAAATATCAATGACTAGACTGACCATCACGATTTTACCTTAGCGGTTTTGGCATTCGCCTTATTTGTAGGCACTTTTTTAGTAGGCATCGCCTTAACCAAATTCCGCCCAACCGGCTTTACGCCCATTTTATGCGCCACCTGCGCCACCGCATGAGTTGCGATCGGGCTGGTGAAAAACAGAAACACGCCAATTAAAGCTAGTTTAAAACTGACAAGGCTAAATCCTTGATGAATGATCATGCCAAGGATAACAAAGCTGGCACCAGCCGTATCAATCATGCCAACAGCATGAATCCGGCAATAGACGTCAGGCAGTTTGATCAAACCAAAGCTTCCAATCAAAAGCGCGATCACGCCAATCGCAATCGACAGTCCAGATAGGGCAAGCAAAAGCATATCCATCATTTTGCCCCCGTTGAATGATCGCCAAGCGATCCGGTGCTGAAAATTTTCAGGACAGCAAAAGTGCCGATAAAATTCAAAATGGCATAAAGCAAGGCAATATCAACGAATTCAGGGCGCTCCATGATAAAGCCATGAAGCGCAATCCCCAAAATGACCAAAGTACCGATTGCATTGACCGCCAGAACACGGTCGAACGCGGTTGGGCCAAGAGCGGTTCGGACAAGCGCCATTACGAGACAAACCGCACAGGCGGTGATTGCAACAATCATCATCATTTGCCAGATTTCCCCAAACGTCCTGATATGGCCCCTTCAAGGGCGCAATTGCGTTGATCCATATCACCGCTTCGCACATCGTCACCAAATTGTGGATGAAGCGCGTGAACCAAAAACCGGCTTGGGCCTGTTTTGGCTTCGTCGATATCAACAGTGACGGTTCCCGGGGTCAAGGTGATCGAATTGGCATAATTGGCAAGGCCAGCCGCAGTTGCCTGATTAGCGGGGACTTCAAAAATTTCAGGATCAGATGTTCCACGAAGAATGATTTTGGCTGTTGCGATATTGGATGAGATGATCTCGCCAATCAGCCAGACCAAATAGGCTGGCAACCGCGCAAAAAGATGCGTTGGCAGGCCTTCGCAATCAGTAGCGCCAATACGAAGGCTAAGCCAGGTGCAAAGCAAACAACTGACAATACCAAAACCGATTAGCAGGCCATTATAAATGCCTGACATCAGCAACCAGCCAGCCATCAAGGTCGTAAACAAAATCAGGAAACGCATTTGAATTCTAAAATCTCTGTATTGTGTATACCAGAGATTGACTTTAGATGGCTTTTTTCTCGGCTTCAATGCTATTTCAATAAAATTAGTTTTTGAGTCACATAATTTTTTGGTTTTGGGCCGTTATGGTTTTTCCAAAAATTACTGGCAAATGGCTTGTTTTTGATAAGGCCTCAGGCTATGAGTTCATCAGTTATATTTTGATTTGATTCGAATTTGGGGGATAAACCATTGGCTTCAACAACAAACAAACAGCGTCCAGCCCATGTTCCTGAAGAAAATGTCTACACATCACTTCATTGGTTAATAATCGCTGCCTATGCTGCTTCAGCCGTGGCTGTGTTTCTGCTGATCAAAAGCGCCGGATAATTTAGTCACTTAGGCGGGAACCAATTTCTTGGATGCGCTTTATCAAAAACAGATTCTCGAGCTTGCCAAACAATCACGCACGCGCGGACTGGACACAAACGCTCCGCTTCAAGCGAGTTGTGATAACCCAACCTGCGGTGATCGGGTGGACATATCCTTTGCGCTGAAAGACGACGCCATCAATAATATTGGGATCAATGTTCGCGGCTGCGCATTATGCGAGGCTGGTGCGGGTCTGGTTGTGGCTCAATTTGAGGGCATGAAGCAAGACATAGCCCGCCAGATGACAGCGCAATTCGCCAGATGGATCGGCAAAGAGCAAGACCAAGCTCCAAATGAAGACATGGCAAAATTTATGCCGGTGCGTGATATTCGCAACCGGCGCAAATGCGTTCTTCTGGCATTTCATGCTGCCATGCAGGCGCTCGACCAATCATAGCGATGCGCAATTGCCCTGAATAACAGGGGAAATAAAGGCTTATTCAGGCCGCACTGAAACCTTACCAAAAACCCAAAGACAGGCAAGAAGCGCAAGCGGAAAGCCGATGACGAGTAAAACACCAATATTCGCATTCATGGTTATGATCTCCCAATCAAAATAATGCTCGTTTTTTAGGCGGTTCTGCCAATGATGGCAAGGGTCAATTCGTCCCTACGCCAGTTTGTCGCGGACAGCTTTGGCTGAAACCCGCCTGAGGTGCTACACGCGCCTATGGTGTCTCGCAGGTTTCACCGTCACAGCATGGCATAACATTCATGCGGCAATGCGCACATTGCCCATGACCATGCACCCAAACGATGTTTTCAGGCCGCCCACAAGATGGGCATTGCGGCTGCAAGTTTGGCTTTGGCTTCGTTTCAGATGCCACTGTTGTTTGATCTGGCAATTGCTGTTTTATCTGGGGCAAATCGGTTGTCCGGCTCTTGGTTGGGCGGCAGCGTGAACTCAGATGGTTCCGCAAACTTGCCTCATTATTAACCCACTGCAATGTTAAATGTTATTAAAAATAAAATAGTAAATCCAAGCGAAAGCGCAGTAGCAATTGGGGACATTGCAGTCTAGGACTCCTCTATGTTGTAAATATTTGACGTATTTTTACTCTATTTAGTGGTTCAATAATTTGTTGTCAAACACTGCTTTCAAAAAAATTGAGCTGGATTGTGACAGTCGCTACGCTGCTAAGGGGGTGGCCTCGCAATGGCACCATTCCAGCCACAAACCCGTCAAAATACGGGTGCAGCGTCAAAGGCGAACTTAACGCATTTCCTCCCTAAACTCGGCCAGCCTTTACGCTGGCCTTAATTTTTTGGCAACATTTGGCAAATGTCGACTGCAGGAGAGCGCTATGAAGTTAGTAGGGCTAGCAATATGCCTAGGAACCATCATTGGAGCCGCCGTGACAGTTGGCTTCCTTTTATGTTTTGACATTCTCAGCTTGCTGTTTGTTCTTGGCGGCGCAATTGGCTTCTTGATTATGAAGGGCAATCCTGAAAACCATATGAACAATTTTGGTGATGGAGCTGTTTATTTTGGTTAGCTCGGCACACTCGTTGGGTTGATTGCAATTACTGGTAATAGATTTTTGGTTTGGGGAGATATAGAGAAGATGGAGCCTGCCTTGACTGTTTCTATGCTGCCAATTCTATACGGCTATACCGTAAGGCTAATAAACATAGCGCTTTCGAGAGATTGAAGCCCAATGACCCGCACCCTACTCACCGCCATATTCCTAACACTGTTAAGTCAGACGGCTTGGGGTGTTAATTTGGCTGAGATACAGCTTATGAACAAATTAGATGATCAGCGCGGATATTGTATAGATATCCGCGGTCATAAGGAGCGGGCAAAGGTTCAACGCGGACTTCAGGCCCACACCTGTTACTCCTACCAAGAGCAGATTGGCGTGGATCAGGCTTTTGATGCCAGCCTTGTAGCAACTGGTAGATTTTATCTGCCTGCCTTTGACGTCTGTATGGCAGCAGAAAATAGTTCTCAAGGATCGCGCTTAATCCTGACCAGATGCGCTGAACAAAATCTTCAAAAATTTGATCTAAACTCAGCTAATGAGATTAGGTTAGTTGTTAACAACAAACTTTGTTTAGTAGTGAATGACGGAAAGTCCAAAGAAGGCGGTGGTGGCACACCTATTCACTTGATGAGGAGTTTGACGCTTGAAAACTGCGCTACAACCAAGGGCAAATACAAACATTGGCGTATAGGCAATTGACCATATTCCAAACTTAGGTAACCCGCAAACTCGCCCTATTCCTCGTCTGTGCTTTTGAAATCGCGCTGTTCCTGCTTGTGGCGGCGTGGATATAGAACAATAAAGCTAGACAATACAATTAGCCCGCAACCAATGGCCGCAGTTAATGTGATGTTCTCTCCAAAGAATAAAACACCGATTGCCCCACCAAAAATGATCCGTGAATATCTAAAAGGTGTGATTGCAGACACCTCACCAATCCGCATTGCTGAGATGATTGAGCTGTATCCAATTGTACCAAGAAAAACACCTAGAAGCAGATAAAGCCAAGAACTGGCGTCCGGCCAGATAAATGGTTCATTGAAGAAAAAGCTTA
>JADHOU010000069.1 GCA_016778825.1 Candidatus Puniceispirillum sp.
GGCAGCGTTGGGGCTGATCGGATGGCTTGGCGCGGGCATTGGCGCCGATATCTGGCAACAGCTAAAGCCAAATGACACAGCCAGCTTTGGCGCACGCGCAAAGCGTATACCGAATGATGTGATTGGCATGTGGGTGGCGCATTTCGGCGTTGTGATTTTCATGCTTGGTGCCGTTGGCGATAATCTTTTCAACAGCGAACAGGTGGTGCGGGCAAAACCGGGTGATGTTATCCAGATTGCCGACCGTAATGTAACCTTTATCGGGGTAAAGCAGGTCGAAGGGCCAAATTACCAAGCGCTTGCCGCGCAGCTGGAATATCGGGATGAAGATGGCCGATTATTCGCCCTTCTGACCCCTGAAAAACGCGTCTATAACGCCGAACGCCAGACCACAACCGAGGCGGCTATCCGGCCAACTTTGCGCGGTGATGATTATGCCGTTCTTGGGGATGGTGACAACAAAATCGGCTATACATTGCGCCTCTATTATAAGCCGCTTGTCAGCTGGATCTGGGGCGGTGCTGTGATTATGGCGCTTGGTGGGTTGATTGCCGCATTCGGACGTCAACGCGCCGCGACCAAACAGGCAAGCCTGCAGCAAAATGCAGCAAGTGCCCTATCCACGCCGGATGGTGGTGCATGATGAGCCAGATGCGCCTGTCATTCCTTTTGCCACTTGTGGCATTTGGCATTCTGGCCTTGGTTGGCGGGATGGCGCTTTACGGCACCTTATCTGGCAGTCGTGATCCAACCCAATTGCCATCGGTGTTTGTTGATAAACCAGCACCGCAAACCAATTTACCGCGGCTTGTCCAAACCGGATCAACAACTGGCAACAACGTGTCAGTGACCATGTTTCAGGGCAAACCGGTTTTGGTGAATTTCTTTGCGTCATGGTGTGCGCCTTGCCGCGCCGAAGCACCTGCGCTTGAAATGCTGTCAAAACGCGTTGCCATTCTTGGCATTGCCTATAAAGATCGCGGCGAAGACACAACCGCCTTTCTACAGCAATATGGTAATCCATTTCAGGCGATTGGCATGGATGCTGATGGCCGAACCGGCATTGAGTGGGGCGTTTATGGCGTGCCGGAAACCTATCTTCTTGATGCAAATGGTGTGGTAAAGCTGCGCCATGCGGGGCCATTGACCCGCGGTGTTCTTGAAACCACAATTTTTCCAGCATTAGAGGCGCTTGGATTATGATGATGGCAACGGGTTTATGGCGGACGCATATCCTCATCGGGCTTGCCCTTTTGAATATGGTAATTGGCCTTGTGTTTATCAGTGCCACAAACACACCGGCACACGCCATTACCGCTGAAGAAATGCTGGCCAATCCCGTGCTTGAAGAACGCGCGCGCAATCTATCCAAACAATTGCGCTGTCTTGTTTGTCAAAATCAATCCATTGATGACAGTGATGCCGATCTTGCCCGTGATCTTCGCCGCGAAGTTCGAAGCCAGATTGCCGCCGGTACCAGCGATGACGCAATCATTGACCAGCTTCGCGCAAAATATGGGGATTATGTGCTGCTTAACCCGCCACTTGATCAGGCGACATTGTTTTTATGGCTTTCCCCGCTTGGGTTTATTCTTCTTGGCGGGCTGATTGTGATGATGGCACGTCGTCAGCGCGGCGCAGCCATTACCACGGAATTGGAAGCTGCCGAACGCGCGCGTATCGAAAAAATGCTGGCAAGCCGCGACATTGAAAACAGGCCAAAAACATGATCACGCAAATTTTGAATAATCTGTCACTTGCCAGCCTGCCGGTGATTATCGGCGCGACTGTCATCGGGCTTGGTTTAACCGGGCTGTTACTGTGGATCATCAGCCGTGGCCGCCCACATCAATCAACCGATATACAGACAGCCGCGCTATTCAGCAAAATTGATCTTCTGCAGGCCGAACGCCAGCGTTGTGATGCCGATCACGCCAATGGCAGCATCAGCACCGACGAATATGCCAGCGCTTGCCGTGACATTGACCGGCGGCTGCTTGGGCTTAGCACCGAGATGGACCGGCTTGGGCAAAGCGGAACGTCGCTTTTAACGCCACGCAATATTTCGATTAGTCTGCTGGTTCCGGCATTGTCATTGGTGATTTATCTTGGTATTGGCAACCCGCAAAGCCCCGACCGTCCATTTGCCAGCCGTAGCGCGGAAATCACCGCCGCCAAGGCTGGTGCCAATCAAAACCAGAATGCGGCGGCAACCGTGCTTCGCGATGCAATCAAGGCAACCGAAGCAACACCAAATAATGTTGAGGCATGGCTTTTATTGGGCCAGGCAGCGGCCAATGTAAATGATAATGAAACCGAAATCCGCGCGCTTCGCACCGCCATCGACATCACCAAAGGTGATATCGCCATCACCTCGATGCTTGCCGAAGCATTGAGCCGTGCCGCCGACGGACAGGTTACAATCCCTGCCCGCGCTTTGATCAAAACCGTTCTTGAGGCTGATCCAGCCGAACCGCGGGCGCTGTTCCTTGACGGTTTAGCGGCATTTCAAGATGGTGATTACGCCATTGCCATTGGCCAGTGGCAGGCATTGCTTGCCGTCTCAAACCCTGATGCGCCATGGGTGACGCTTGTTCGTGAAAATATGCGACGCGCCGCCGAGGCTGGCAATATCACATTACTGCCAGAACAAGCTACCGCCGCCGCACCAGCCGGACCCGATGCCCAAGCGATGGCCGATGCTGCCAATATGACCGAGGCTGAGCGCGAAGAGATGATTGCCAGCATGGTAAAGCGGCTTGAAGACCGGCTTGTCGAAACGCCTGATGATACAGATGGCTGGGTTCGGCTTGCCCGCGCCTATGATGTCCTTGGCCAGAATGAAAAGGCGCTTGAAGCGCTTGCTAATGCTGCCAGATCAGCCCCTGATGATCTTGACGTCCAGCTGAGCTTTCTTGAATTGATCCTTGCCTCTGGCACTACATCTGCTGATATCACACGAGCAACAGCGGCGCTTGCCGCCGCCAAAAAGATTGCGCCAAACGATCCGCAAACGCTGTTTTTTGAAGGTCATCTTGCCCGCCTTGCTGGCAATGATGGAACCGCGCGCATTGCATGGACAGCATTACTGAAACTAATGGAACCAGGTTCAGAGCCAGCAAAGGCGCTTGAAGCCGAAATCAACAAGCTTAATTAACCGCGAACCGTTTGGACTAAAGAGCCTTTTTTAATTTAGCGGCGTCTTTTTTGACAGCGTCAAATTCGGCACGCAAATGGGCAATTTCAGCATCTGATAAAAGCGCAATATTGGAATAGTCCTTTTTCCAGTCAACCGCCCCCACCCATTGAAGCGGTGATTGCTTAATCGTGCGCGGCGCGGTTGCATCAACCAGCAAATCAACCGCCAATTTCGCAGCAAGATCTTGCGAGGGCTGATCATGCGGTAGGCCCGCGCCATTGCCAAGCGGTAAATCATTAAACAAAAGGCGAGGTGCCCCAACATAGGCAATAATATCACGCGCACAGCCCATGATCACCGTTGCAATGCCAGCCGCTTCAAGGTGCGCTGCTGCCAAAGCGATTGATTGATGGCATACAGGGCAATTTGGCACCATAACAACCGCGTCGACCGCATCAGCCTGACACAAGGATAACAGCTTTGGGCAATCGGTTTGCGTGGTGACGCGCTGCGAACGGTTGGTTGGCAATCCATAGAAATTTGGTGATACAGACCCGATATATCCGGTATCGGCAAGCCGCAATAACGCCGCAAGTGGGAAATAACTTGCCATATCGCTTGCGGTTGTGTGCGCCCGATCAATGGCAATATGCGCCACTCTTACATCGGGAAAGGGGGCGATAGGTTCGGCATAGCAGGTGAAAAATTTGGCCTTTCCATTATAGGGTGCACTTGGCCCCTGCTCGCCATTTTTCGGATTGAAAAGTGATGCGGTAGTGACAATGCCAATACGCGCCGCCAAAAGTGGCTTTTGCAAATTGGCAAAAGGCACATCATCAAGCTTGGCCCATTCATAGGGTTTGCCATAGCCAAGACCGATATAATAGTTCTTGATCCGCGGCAGATAATCAAGCGGGGCGTCAAAATCGATATCCATTGCATCAGTCCTCGAACAATATTAGCAGCCTTATCCGGCTAAAAGGCTAAGTCAGACGGCGCATCACAATTTGGCCAACCAGAAGACCAGTAATCAAAAGACCAAAAAACGGCAGCATCGCTTGGCCATTGAGAAGCAGGCTTGCGACCACGGGTCCCGGACATAGACCGGCAAGTCCCCAACCAACCCCAAAAATCACACTGCCGATCACCAGCGGCTTGTCAATATTGGTTGAGGTCGGCATTGAAAATGTGGCGCTTTGGATTGGCGCTTTGCGTTTCATCACAAAGCGGTGGCCAATGGCATTCACCAGCACACCGCCGCCCATCACAAATGCCAATGACGGATCCCAATCACCAAAAACATCAAGAAACCCAACGACTTTACTTGGGTTCAACATACCGGCAATGGCAAGGCCGATGCCAAAAACAGAGCCGATGATCAAAGCTGTTATCAAACGTGTCATGATCGATCCCGGCCGCTAAACATGATTGACGATGAAAACAGTCGCCACCGCGCTTGTCATAAAGGCCATCACCGCAATCAATGACCGTGGCGAAAATCGGGCAAGGCCACAAATGCCATGACCCGATGTACAGCCCGACCCGATTGCCGTGCCAAGCCCAACCAAAAAAGCCGCGATATAGAATTGCGGCCCGCTAGCAACCGCCTGCCAGATAATTGGTGCCTTGGTAATAACCTGCCACATAATTGGGCCAACCACTGCGCCGAGCAAAAACGCCAGCCGCCAGCCACGTTCGGCCGATGATACGGCTCCAAACAACCCACCAATGATGCCGCTAACGCCCATAACGCGGCCTTGAAAAGCCATTAGCATTAATGCTGCCAGCCCGATTAAACATCCGCCCAGAAAGGCGCTGACCGGGGTAAAACTCGACCATGCAATCGTCATCAATTTTCCTTTAGCAGCAATAATTTTGTCGGTCGATCGCGATCGGGCGACCTTTGACGGTTAATCACGTCAAAACCATAAAAATCAGGAAGATTCCCTGGATTTTAATCCGGAGATAGGAACCTTTAGATAGACATCGCCATCCGGCTCGGCAGCGGGCATATGGCCTGCACGCATATTAACCTGAATTGACGGCATGATCAAGGCTGGCATGGCAAGCGTGGCATCACGTTTTAACCGCATCGCCACGAAATCGGCCTCGCTTGCGCCTTTGCCAATATGAATATTTTTAGCGCGTTCTTCAGCGACCGTTGTTTGCCAGGCAAAAGAACGCCCGTCAGGGCCATAATCATGGCAGACAAAGATACGCATTGCGTCATCAAGCGCTAGAATCTTCTGGATCGATTGATACAGCTGGGCGGCATCACCACCCGGGAAATCGGCGCGTGCAGTGCCGCCATCAGGCATGAAAAGCGTATCACCAACAAAAACGGCATCGCCAATCACATGCGTCATACAAGCAGGAGTATGGCCGGGGGTATGCATCACATAGGCTGGCATTTCGCCAATCGAATAGCGGCTTCCATCTTGAAACAAAACATCAAACTGGCTGCCATCACGCTGGAATTCGGTGCCAGCATTGAACATTTTGCCAAAAACTTCCTGCACCTCGACAATCTGTTTGGCAATGCCGATTTTACCGCCGCGTTCCTGCTGGATATAGGGGGCAGCTGATAAATGATCAGCATGAACATGCGTTTCAATAAGCCATTCAACCGATAATTGATGTTTTTCAACATAATCAATGATCTTATCAGCATGCGTATAGGCAATCTTGCCAGCGGCGTAATCAAGATCAAGAACGCTGTCAATGATCGCACAGGCATTGCTTTGCGGGTCTTTTACCACATAGCTGATGGTGTTGCTTGCCGCGTGAAAAAATCCTTCAACATGAGGGATAATCTGGTCTGATTGGGGATCGGATGGCATTTTTTAAGTCTTGCTTTCCTCAAATCGAAATGAAATCAAAAATCATGGCATTAGCTTGCAAGGTCATACCATCGACGCGCGCAAAAGAAACAAACAACCGTATCTGCTGTTAGAATTATATAGTATCAAAAACCGCAGAACAGGCAAATATTTTCCAGTTGTAATTCGCCAAATCGCCTGCCAAACTTTTTCATCTTCACCGAACATCTTGGTAACAGGGATGTTCTTTCTTGATCCAGATCTGGTTTCGATCCCGCAAAACCAAGAGTTTGGCTTTTAAACAACTACGGGCAAAACGGAATGTAAAATGCGCAAAGCTTATTGGATTAGCACTTATCAAAAAGTCATTGATGACACAAAACTAGCTGCCTATGCGGCCTTGGCTGGACCTGCTATTTCGGCTGGTGGTGGCCGGTTTCTGGCTCGTGGCACACCGGCAAAAGTCTATGAGGCTGGCGTTCTTGAACGTACGGTCTTGATCGAATTCGACTCGCTTGAAGCGGCAATCAGTACGCATGATGGCGCTGCCTATGGCGCAGCACTTGATGCGCTTGATGGCGGTGCAATCCGTGAAATTCGAATTGTCGAAGCTGCCGAATAAAACCACCAAATAAAACCGCCGTATCAGCGGCCTTTTTGCAAATGGGGTATTTGTTATGGGTTATGAAATCAGGCCGTTAACGCAAGGATTTGGCGCCGAGATATTCGGCCTTGATCTGGCTTCGGGCTTTAGTGACAATCTGGCACAAGATCTGGTTGGGGCGTGGGTTGACGCTGGCGGCCTGATGGTGATCCATGATCAAACCCTATCAAGCGAACAGCATATTGCCTTGTCACGGCATTTCGGCCCCTTATTCGGTGCTCCAAACGAAAGCCCGCTGCAAGACACTGTTAGCCGCTATATCCATCCTGATCATCCAGAAATTTACCGTGTATCAAATCAGGTGAGTACAGATGGCAAACCCAAAGGGCGAAAAGGGGCTGGCACTTATTGGCATTCGGATGTGTCATTTCGTGACCGTCCAGCCCAAGCATCTTTGCTTCATGCCAAAACCATCCCAAAAGTGGGGGGTGATACAATCTTTGCCGATCAGGCCGCCGCATATGACGCCTTGAGTGACGGCATGAAAGCCATTCTTGACCCGCTTTACGCATGGCATGATTTTGAAGTGGCAGCCCGCACCCAATATGCCAAGCCGGTCATTGTCGAAAATGATATGGATGGTGCCAATCGCGCACGCCACCCCCTGGTTCGCACCAAGCCTGAAAATAACAGCAAAAGCCTGTTTGTGAATCCGGGTTTTACCTCTCATGTTGACGGGCTTGATGCTGCTGAAAGTCAGGCCATTCTTAATTTTCTCTATCAACATTCAATCCAGCCGCAATTTTTATACCGGCATCGATGGAATGAGGGTGATCTGCTGATTTGGGATAATCGTTCCTTGATGCATTTTGCCGTTATGGATTATCCCGATGATGAGCCACGCTATATGGAACGTTGCACAGTCATTGGAGAAACCCCCACCTAAATCAGTAGATTTTACCGTTAACAGGAGCGTCAAATGCCAAAGGCCTATTGGATCACAACCTATCATAGCATTTCTGACATCAGCAAAGTCGAAGCCTATGCCAAGCTGGCAGGACCAGCAGTTGAAGCCTGTGGCGGGCAATATCTAGCGCGCGGCGTTGCCCAAGCGGTTTATGAGGCAGGCATTACCGAACGAACCGTTTTAAGCGTTTTTCCAAGTCTTGACGCCGCCATTAAAGCGCATGACAGCCAAGGTTAT
>JADHOU010000070.1 GCA_016778825.1 Candidatus Puniceispirillum sp.
GTGGTATTGCTAGCCGTGTTGATGGGGTTCCCTTTGGAGTAGTGCTCAACAAGAGCGCCAAGAGGTTCTATGATGAGGGTGAAGACTTTTGGCCAAAGCGCTATGCGATCTGGGGTCGTTTGGTGGCGAGTCAACCCGATCAGATTGCGTATGCAATTGTTGACTCTGAAGGGGTTGAGCGGTTTATGCCTTCGGTCTTTGCTCCAATTGCTGATGATACAATTGAGGGGTTGGCAAGCAAGCTTAGCATCGATCCAGTGGCGGCGAAGAACACTGTTGATGCGTTTAATGCAGCCTGTCCTGATGGCCCGATTGACCAAATGAGTCTTGATGGTAAGACGACAAAAGGTCTGACTCCCGAAAAATCCAACTGGTCAGCACCAATCAGCAAACCGCCCTTTTTTGGCTACCCTTTGCGGCCTGGAATTACCTTTACCTATATGGGGGTTGCGGTAAATGATAGGGCGCAGGTTTTGATGAAAGATGGCAAACCAGCTGCAAATCTATTTGCCGCTGGTGAAATTATGGCAGGCAATGTTCTTGGACAGGGTTATTTGGGAGGAATTGGCATGACAATTGGCGGTGTTTTTGGCCGTATTGCAGGAGCGGAGGCAGCGCGTGTCCTTAACCGATAATATCGAAGCTGACGGGTTTGATCTCAAATCGTTTCTCGACCCAGAAGCGGCTGGTGAAGTCATTCGGGTGATGCAAATTTGCAATGCTTGTCGCTATTGCGAGGGGTTTTGCGCGGTGTTTCCGGCCGTGACCCGCCGCCGGCAATTTGACGAGGGCGATGTTGGTTATCTTGCCAACCTATGTCACAATTGTGGGGCTTGCTATCATGCGTGCCAATATGCGCCGCCGCATGAATTTGGCGTGAATGTGCCGCAAGCGCTTGCCGCTGCGCGTAATGACAGCTATGCGGCCTATGCTTGGCCAGCGCCTTTGGCGGGTCTGTTCAGACGCAATGGCCTGTTTGTCACGCTTGGCGTGTCTGTTGGTTTGGCGCTAACGGTTGGGCTGATGCTGGCGATGATTGCGCCACAGCTTTTCTGGGGTGTTCATTTGGGTGAGGGCGCTTTTTATCGAATCATGCCGCATACGATGATGGCCGCGGTGCCCTTGGCAATTTCGGCATTTGTTGTGGTTTCATTTGTTATGGGGTGGCGGCGTTACTGGCGTCATACAGGGGCTAAATGGAGCGGGTTTCCCGATCTTGTGGATGCGGTCAAAGCCGCAGCAACGCTTCGCCATCTTGGCGGCGATACGTCAAGCGGGGTTTTGTCTGGACCGGGTTGTCCGACAGGCGATGACGGATCAAGCAATGCGCGGCGTATCTATCATCAATTGACGATGTATGGATTTTTGCTGTGTTTTGCCGCAACGTCGGTTGGCACGATTTATCATTATGGCTTTGGCCGTGAGGCACCATATGGCTATTTTGAACTACCAGTGGTTTTGGGCACAGTTGGTGGGATCATCTTATGTATTGGAACTGCTGGGCTGTTTGTTGAAAAGCGGCGCTTGCATCCGTCGGTTCGCCATGATGAAGGGCTCGGCATGGATTACGCATTTATCGTGTCACTGTTTTTTGTCAGCTTTACCGGCCTGTTATTGCTGGCGGTGCGCGAGACCAGCTTTATGGGTGTGACGCTTGCTATTCATCTTGGTGTTGTCTACGGCTTTTTCCTGATTTTGCCCTTTTCAAAATTTGTTCATGGGCTGTATCGCTTTGCCGCATTGATTGCCAGTGCTGGTGAGGCACGCCGCAGCTAGCCACCATCAATAGCCAAATGTTTGCGAGATAACCTTGGCCGATTCAATCAAAAGGCTGCGCCGTGCCATTGCATCATCAAGACCGAACCGCTGTTTTGGACCATGCATGGCAAGCGCCGCCACATAACGACGTTGCGAATCCAGAACCGGTACGGCGATGGCGATCATGCCCTCGTGAAATTCTTCCATATCCAGCGCGTAGCCATTTTTTCTGACTCGCTGTAATTCGTCTTCAAGCGTGTCAATGCTTGTATGGGTGCAATCGGTATAGGCGTGCAAATCCAAACTTGCCAAAAGGATGCGCCGCTTTGCCGCCGAAAGATTGGCAAGATAGGTTTTGCCGCTTGCCGTACAATGAAACGGCACATGCGTTCCCACGGGAAGCAAAATCCGAAAGGGCCAATTGGTTTCGACGCGGTCGGCATAGATCATGCCTTTGATTTCAGGCCTAACAAAATTGACCGTTTCGCCTGTTTCGCGAGCGATAGCCTGCAAAATTTGATGGCGCGTGGTTTGGCCAGCGGCATGTTGGGTCAATCCCGCCGCAAGCCTGAGAAGACGCTTTGTCGGATGCAGGCGGCGTGCCTGTTTCACTAGATAGCCCTCGGCAATCAAGGTTTGACATAATCGGTGCAGGCTTTGTTTTGGCCAATCAAGCTGTTCATTGATTTCGGTTGGGGTCAGCGGCCGACCCGCATCGGCTATCACTTCAAAAATTCGTAAGATTCGCAGATTTGGTGCTGTTGGGTCGGTCATTATTGCTCTCATTTGCGGCTTTATTCGGCACAGAAAATAACGCCAGAAAGTAAATTTCACTTGAATAAGGCGTGGTTTCGTGCATTTCTTTTTGTTAAGTAACATAAAAGAGACTAAAAGTATCAAAAAATAAATGAATTTATTACATATGTTTATTTAAGGGGGCGGTTTGGAGTTTGATTACGTCATCATTGGCGCTGGGTCAGCGGGCTGTGTGATTGCGAATCGCTTGTCCACCAATCCATCTGTTTCGGTTGCTTTGATCGAGGCCGGGGGTGAGGATCGCTATCCGTGGATTCATATCCCTGTTGGTTACTTCAAAACCATGGGCAATCCGAAAACCGATTGGTGCTATCGCACCCAGCCTGATCCGGGGCTGAATGGGCGTTCGATAAACTGGCCGCGTGGCAAGGTGCTTGGCGGCAGCAGCTCAATCAATGGTCTTTTATATGTTCGTGGACAGCCGCATGATTTCGATCATTGGCGGCAGCTTGGCAATGCTGGCTGGAGCTGGGAAGATGTTCTGCCGTTATTCCGTCGTGCCGAAAATTGGGAAGGCACCCAATCGCCTGAACGCGGCGTTGGCGGCCCGTTGAATGTGTCTGAAAACAAGGTTGATCGAGACATCATCGACGCATGGGTTGATGCAGCGGCACAAGCGGGCTATCGCCGCACCGATGATTATAATCGTGAAGATCAAGAAGGGGTTGGCTTTTTTCAGATGACGATGAAAAACGGCATGCGCTGTAGCGCGGCCGCTGCCTATCTAAAGCCCATCCGATCGCGCAAGAATCTGCATATTATTACGCATGCCCATACCGACAAGATTGAATTTGACGGGAAGCGTGCCACCGCAGTGTTGGCGCGGGTTCGCGGCAAAAGCCAACGAATAAAAGCTGGTCGCGAGATTATTCTGTCTGCTGGCTCGATCGGGTCGCCACAACTTCTGATGCTATCGGGTATTGGTGATCAAAATGATCTTGGCAAACATGGAATAACAGCAACCCATCACTTGCCCGGTGTTGGTCAAAATTTGCAAGACCATTTGCAAGCGCGCCCTGTTTTCAAATGTAACGCCAGTACGATTAACACGGAAACTAAAAACCCTCTTCAACTAATGTCAATCGCGCTTCAGTATGCTTTTAAAAGGACAGGCCCAATGGCTATGGCGGCCAGTCTTGGCACGGCCTTTTTAAAAACACGTGAAAGTTTAGAGACACCTGATATCCAGTTTCATCTGCAGCCCTTTAGCGCCGACCGCGTTGCCGAAGGAAGTCATAAATTTTCAGCTTTTACTGCATCAGTTTTGCAATTAAGGCCAGAAAGCGTGGGCCATCTTGAGCTTGTCTCGGCTGATGCTGCAGATTACCCAGCAATTTATCCTAACTATCTTGCTACCAAAACTGACTGTGACACGATTGTTGCCGGTATTAAGATTGCCCGTGAGATTTGTCGAACTGAACCCGTGAAATCGATGATAACTGAAGAATATGCCCCTGGAGCCTCTGTGGCTGATGACGATGATGAGTCCATTTTGGAATGGGCGCGAAATACTGCAACAACAATATATCATCCTACTGGCACTTGCAAAATGGGTCAGGATAAAATGGCAGTTGTTGATGAAAGGCTGCGGGTTTATGGTGTTCAAAATCTGCGTGTTGCCGATGCTTCGATCATGCCGAGCATTACGTCAGGTAATACCAATGCGCCAACGATCATGATTGGTGAGAAACTATCTGATTTAATATTGGAGGCCGACTAATAAGTAATGCTGGTATCAATATTTCATAATATGACCTCGACGGGGTAACCAATAGTTCACCGGCGTCAACTTGTCTTTATTGATTTCGCAAATGACTTTGTGGCCTTAAATGTATTCAAACGATTAACAGGAATTAAAATGGCAGTTAAATATTTAAAAAAGGCAGAAAAAACGCCACAAACTGGAAGTGACGAAACGCGTAATATCGTCGCAGATATGCTAGCAAAAATCGAAGCAGGCGGTGAAACAGTGGCGCTTGCTTATGGTCGTGATCTTGACGGCTATGCTGGTGATGCAATTGTCAGTGACGAGGTGATTGCTGCTGCCGCGGCAACAGTCTCGCCGCAATTAAAGGACGATATCCAATTCGCCTATGACCGTGTTACCAGATTCGCCAAGGCGCAGTTGGCCTCAGTCAATGAATTTGAAACCGAGCTGTCACCTGGATTATGGGCAGGACAGAAATTGATCCCGATCGAAACAGCGGGGTGTTATGTCCCCGGTGGGCGTTATGCGCATGTTGCATCAGCGATCATGTCAATTGCAACAGCAAAGGTGGCTGGCGTCGAACATGTGGTAGCTTGTACTGCGCCACACGGTAATGAAGGCCCAAATCCAGCGATTATCTATGCGATGAATTTATGCGGTGCCGATACGATCTTGTCACTTGGCGGTGTTCAGGGCATTGCGTCGATGGCCTATGGTCTATTTACCGGCAGACCTGCTCGCTTGCTGGTTGGGCCGGGCAATCGGTTTGTTGCCGAGGCCAAGCGCATGCTTTATGGCCGTGTAGGCATTGATATGTTTGCAGGCCCAACTGAAATTGCCGTGATTGCCGACGAAACCGCCGATGCGGCAGTCGTAGCTGAGGATCTGGTGAGTCAAGCCGAACATGGTCCCGACTCACCAGCATGGCTGATCACAACGTCCCGCCAGCTTGCCGATGATGTGATGGCGCAGATGGATCGTCACATCAATGCCTTGCCTGAAATTGCCCGCAATGCCGCAACTGTTGCATGGCGCGATTATGGCGAGGTGATTTTATGCGATAGTGATGAGGAAGCGGCCCAGGTGTCAGATGAATATGCGGCTGAACATCTGGAAATTCATACCAATAAGGATGAATGGTACACAGCGCGTCTGAAAAATTACGGTTCATTATTCATTGGTGAAGAAACCACCGTGACTTATGGTGATAAATGCTCAGGCACAAACCATATTCTGCCAACCAAAGGCGCGGCGCATTATACCGGTGGTCTGTCGGTGCATAAATTCCTGAAAATCGTAACAACGCAGCGCATGACAAAAGAAGCCAATCGCGAGGTTGGACAGGCAGCGGCACGAATTTCACGGCTTGAGGGAATGGAAGGCCATGCGCGCGCAGCCGATGTAAGATTGCGGAAATATTTCCCTGGAGAAAATCTTGGTTGATGTGGGCATGAACCTGTTTGATGTTGCTGGCAAAACCGCATTGATCACTGGCGGTGGCAGCGGTCTTGGCCAATTCATGGCAAAAGCATTAGCCGAAGCTGGGGTGCGGGTCTATCTTGTCGGCCGCCGTGAAGACCGGTTATCGGCCAGTCTTGGCGACCATGACGGTGCCATATTTGCGCTTGATCTGGTTGAACGTGGTGCGGCTGCTCATCTGTTCGATATGGTCTCGACAATGGATCAGCAACCCGACATCATCGTCAATGCCGCAGGGATAAATCCGCGGCGTCATGCTGATGAGATTTCTGAATCTGATTGGCATTATTCAATAGATCTGAATTTGAATGTGCCATTTTTGGTTAGCCAGAAATTTGTGCCTCATATGAAGCAGAATGGATGGGGGCGCATCATCAATATTGCCTCGCTTCAATCAACACGCGCTTTTGAAAATGGCATTTCATATGGTGCGGCCAAAGGCGGTGTCCTACAGCTAACCCGCGCCATGGCCGAAGCATGGTCGCGATATGGCATTACCGCCAATGCGCTTGCGCCTGGATTTTTTCCAACCGAATTAACCGCACCGTTATTTGCTGATCAGGCTGCGGCGCAAAGGCTAGCAGTGGCAACGGCGATTGGTCGCAATGGCACGCTTGAGGATATGCGCGGGCCATTGCTGTTTTTGGCATCGGATGCCAGCGGCTATGTCACCGGCCAGTCGATTGCCGTCGATGGGGGATTTACAGCGAAATGAAGGCGCTTGTTTATACCGGCACGCAAATGTCGGAAATTCGTGATGTTGATGTGCCGGTTGTGGGCGATAATCAGGTTTTGGTTGATCTGGCATTTTGCGGCATTTGCGGATCAGATATGCATGCATGGCATGGGCATGATGAACGGCGGGTGCCGCCATTGGTGCTTGGGCATGAGGCGGTTGGCATTGTTCAAACCGGCTCGCTTGCCGGAAAGCGGGTGGCCATTAACCCGCTGATGACCTGTGGTGATTGTGATTTTTGCAATAGTGGCGACGAACATCTTTGCCCAAGCCGTGAATTGATTGGCATGCGTGTTCCAGGTGCCTTTGCTGAAAAGTTGGCGATTGATGCTGGTAATCTAACCGTGATTGATGATGATTTGCCATTTGCTGAAGCGGCCCTTGCCGAGCCGTTGGCCTGTTCGGTTCATGCGGTGCGACTTGCCCGCAAACTTGCTGGTGATCATCGTGATGCAGCCATTGTTATTCTTGGTGGTGGGGCAATTGGTCTTTTGGCCGCGCTGGTGTTCAAGGCCTATGGCTATAGCAATATCCAGATTGCCGAAACCAATAAGCTTCGCCGCGAAATGCTAGAAAAGATCGGCGTTATGCGCGCCTATGACCCGCTTTGCGAAACACCTGATTCCAGCCAGATTGATATTATCATTGACGCGGTTGGATCAGGGGCGACACGCCGTGCGGCTAGTGCGCTTGTCCGGCCGGGTGGTGTTATTGTTCATATTGGATTGCAGGATAATGAACCCGGCCTTGATACGCGCCGCATTACCTTGCAGGAAATTAATTTTCAAGGCACCTATTGCTATCGCAAAGACGATTTTGCTGAAGCCTTGGCCTTGCTGACCAGCGGTAAGATCAGTGGTAAGGGCTGGGCCGAAATTCGGCATCTTGATGCGGGGGCGCAGTCGTTTCTGGATATTCACCACGGCACGGCACCCCCAAAAATCATTCTACAAACAGGTAGGGAATCATGATAAAACGCTTACCGAATATGGGTCTGTTTTCGGCCTTGGAAAATTATTAATTCTGGCGCTTCTTGTCTGGGGAGCGATCAAAGACACCTATGGCTGTAAATAGCCTGCCTCTAACAAAACGATCTTTGCTAAAAATGATCTTTGCGTTTGCGGATTTCGGCAAACACCGCGGCATTGCTGGCTGTTTCCAAACCGAGATGAGCGCGGATAGCGGCATCTTCAACGCGCAAAAACGGGTTGGTTGCCTTTTCAAGATCGAGGCGCGTTGGCACGGTTGGAAAGCCGT
>JADHOU010000071.1 GCA_016778825.1 Candidatus Puniceispirillum sp.
AACGTCACCATAATCGGCAGGGTCGCAAAGAACGGTTAAAAAATCATAGTTCTTGGCTGCAGCGCGCAGCATTGCAGGCCCGCCAATATCAATTTTTTCGACAAGCGAATCATGTTCACTGGTTTGTGCCAATGTATCTTCAAACGGATAGAGATTTACCACCAGAAGGTCGATTCCCTCGATGCCTTGTGCCGTCATGGCGGCAACATGGTCATCAAGGTCGCGCCGCGCCAGCAAACCGCCATGAATTTTGGGGTGAAGCGTTTTGACGCGCCCGCCCATGATTTCAGGAAATCCGGTTACATCGGCAACATCGGTAACGCGAAGACCGGCATCGCGAAGCAGGCTGGCCGTCCCGCCGGTTGATAAAAGATCAATCTTGGCCGCGGCAAGCCGTGTGGCAAGCTCGATAAGGTCGGTTTTGTCTGAAACCGAAAGAAGCGCGCGGCGAATAGGAAGAGGTGAAGAAGAGGTCATGATATGGCTTGCCAATCCTGCCTAGCAGAAAGGTTGAATTTATGGCGGTCTTTATGGCCGAGCTTGGCTGGAAAGGCAATTGCCGATCGCCATAAAACCGCGTTTAAGCAATCTAGCCAAGCGGGATGAGATGCATCATCGCGCCAGCCAAGGCGGCCAATCCCAAAAGCCAGAAAAGCCCAATCCCGCGCCCAAAGGCCAGAAATGCACAAACCAGCGTAATCGCAATCACCCGCAGGTCAAGGCTTGCCAGATTGGGGGTCAGAATGTGGATTATGCCAAGATCGGTCATGCTGGTTTCGGCAAAAAACAAATGCAGCGCAAACCACGCAAATAAATTGGCAATCACGCCAACAACGGCGGCCATAATGCTGGCTAATGCACCTTGCAAACGTGGTTGATATGTCAGCCAATCAAGATAGGGTGCGCCGGCAAAAATCCATAAAAAACAGGGAATGAAAGTTGCCCAAAGCGCAATGCCGGCACCGGCGATCCCATGGGCAATGCCCGCTGTTTTAAAAGCCGCCAGAAAACCGACAAATTCAGTCACAAGGATTAATGGGCCGGGGGTGGTTTCGGCGAGGCCAAGCCCGTCCATCATTTCAGCCGGTTGCAGCCAGCCAAGCTGGCCAACGACATCTTGCGCCATGTAGGCAAGCACCGCATAGGCACCGCCAAAAGTCACTACGGCAAGCTTGCTGAAGAAATAGCCGATTTCGGCAAGCAAAGGCGCATCGGCAAAAAGATCAATTGCCAATAATGGCCCCCACCATATTCCAGCCCAGATCAAAATGGCTTTGGCCGTTTCTTTGCCCTTTGGCAATGGTGGCAATGTCGTTGTTGCTTGGGCTTGGCGATTGCTGGCAAAGCCATAGGTGGCTACCATCGCAATGATCAGGGGAAAGGGCAGGGCAAGAATGAAAATGCCACAAAAGCTGATGATGGCGATCACCCATTGATGCGGTTTTTGCAGGGCTTTTCCGGCAAGCCGGATCAAGGCCTGCAAAACAATGACAACAATCGCCGCTTTCACCCCTAAAAACAGCGCACCAACAATGCCGAAAGTGCCGAAATATACATAGGCAATGCCAAAACAAAGCATGATCAAGGCACCGGGCAGAACAAATAGCAAGCCAGCAACAATTCCGCCAAGGACGCCATGAATCCGCCAACCAGCATATGTGGCAAGCTGCATCGCCTCGGGGCCCGGAAGCAACATGCAAAAACTAAGCGCATTCAAAAATTGCGCTTCATTCAGCCAGCGTCGTTCAGCAACAATCAGCCGGTGCATCAGCGCAATCTGGGCGGTTGGCCCACCAAAGGATAACAGCCCTATCTTGCCCCAGATGGCTGTTGATTGCACAAGCGGTGGCGGCGTCTTTTTGCCGATATTGTCTGATTTGGATCGGGGCGGGGTCTGGGTCAAAAATGCAAACTTTCAGTGAAGGTCAAATTCTTGAAGCAATCATCTTGAGGCAAAAATATTTTGCAATGATTGTCATTTGCCAAGGCGGTGTTTTACAACGGTTCATTCCGCTGAAATGCCCATTTGACGTCAATAGCACCAATTGACCGCAGATCGGCAAGCGGCACATTAATAACAATCTGCTGACAATTCTTGCGCCCATCAATATCAAAAAACAGGGATGTATCCAATGCCACTGACGCGCTTGCCCGAAATACCCAACCTGCGCGATTGCCACGAATCTTGATCAAAACCCGCTGGTCGCGAAGCATGGCAACTGTGACGCGGGGGTGTAAATGAAACCGAATAACCGCCATACGGGCAATTTCACCCGGCGCGCCAGAATATTCCAGCCGATCAGCCCCGCGAAGATTGCCGCCGCCGGTTGATAGATATAATTTGCGATGATGAATAACGCCATGCGATGCCTCATAGCCATTATGGCTGGCAACTGCGAGCAGCCCGCCTTCGGCTGGACCCATTTCAACATCAGATATTTTGGCAAGACGGCCGGTGGCAAAATCAGACGAATTCTGGCCATCAAGGGTTAGGGTCGAATGCGCCTTGGTCGAGCTTAGCAGGCGGCGAAGGTTAACATCGCCGGTAATCTGTCCCGGATTTACCACCAATAGATTCTGCCCAACGGCAAATTCGAAACTAAACGTACCTAGCCCTGCCACATCGGCATGTTCGGCTGGTTGTCCAACATCCATGATCACGGTTGACCGCCCCGATGAAAATCGCAAAAAACCGCTATAGGGGGCTTGTTGCAACAGCTTGCCCTTTTGCCCCGCGCGCGCCAGCGTTTCTTCGATGATTTTAGGATCAGAAAGGCCGGCACCATTAAAGCGGGCAAATTGTCCATCAGCATGACGCCACATGCGGCAGATTGCGCCCATTTTGGCAATGGTTGTATCAAGCCAAGCAAGCTGTTCGAGCTGGTTTGCAATGCCGCTGTTCCGAATTTCAATCAGGTCGCGCATGATGGCCAGATGTTTGTCGGGCATACGGCTTTTGTGGCCACCATCAGCATGGATCATGCCGTCAATCAGCGGCACCAGAAATTCCATCAGATTATCAAGGTCGCTGGCCTTAGCACCAAGCGCGGCCTCGGCAATGATCAGCCCACGCAACGCACCAACGCGGGCATCATGATTATAGAGCCGCTTCCAATCAATCGCCAAACAGCGTGCCTGCAACCCGATTGAGTCGCTGATTTGCTGCTGGAATGTTTCATCGGCAGAACTGCCATACCAATCATAGCAAAAAACCAGATTTGCCAGACGTTTTCCCATGATATCAGGTTGCCAGTTTTTGGCGTTCCAGCGACCATTGACCTTAAGCCAGTTGCTGATCAGGCTTCGTGCCCGGCTGCGCGCCTGACTGCCACCAAATGTGCGTAAATCACGAAGCCATTCAAAATCGTCAAAGCCGTCACTGTTGACCCGCCAGCTGGAACCGCTGGTCATGATTTGTGATCCCTTGCTTGCCGAGCCGCGCCAATGATCGGAATAGCCAGTGATGATCACATTTGGCTGGCCGCCGCGTAAACTCCACAAAAACAGGCCTGTGTGCCGGAATAGCTGTTCAAGCTTACCAACACGCCATGAGTCAAGATTTTTGCTGCGCTTCGCCATTACTGCCTGTCGTTTGTCACGATTAAGAAATGAAAGCCTTCCTGCCTATTCTAAAGACATTAACCGCGTGATGAAAAAGCCATCAACCCCGCCAATATCAACATAGTCGCTCGGCAGGATGCGGATACAGCCTGTTTCGGTGATTGATTTGGCAAAGATGCCAGCCTCATCGGCAGTGATGGGATCAATGCCAAAGCGTCCATCAGCAGCATCAATGACCGCGCTGATGATATCTTCACCTTCTTCGGGTTGTAATGAACAGGTGGCATAAACCATGCGGCCACCGGAACGAAGCCAGCCAAGCGCATTTGTTACCAGATCCCATTGGATTTGCTGTAAGGCAATAATGTCTTCGGCTTCGCGCTGGTTCAAAATATCGGGCCGTCGCCGCACCGTGCCGGTTGCCGAACAAGGCGCATCGACAAGAACCGCATCAACTGGCGCATCGGGGCTGTAGCTGGCGCCATCGGCTAGCACAAGATCAGCTGGTAGTTTCAGGCGTTTCAAATTGCGCCGTAACCGGTCGAGCCGTTTGCGGCTATTATCAATCGCGGTGACGTGGCCACCAGCGGCAATCAACTGCGCGGTTTTGCCACCGGGCGCGGCGCATAAATCAATAACTGCTTCGTCTTTGACAATATTCAACAGGCGGGCTGGCAAGGCAGCGGCGGCATCTTGGACCCACCATGCGCCTTCCTCGAAACCCACCAGTAAAGATGGGTCGCCATCAAATTCACGGCGCAGGCTGTGATTATCAATCAGGCGGGCGTCAAGCTTGACCGCCCATCCGGCGGCATCGTCTTTGACGGAAATATCAAGCGGCGGTGGCAGCATGGCAAGACCGGCAATGGCGGTGGTGGCTTCCTCACCCCAATAATGCCGCCAGCTTTGTTGCAGCCAGCTTGGCAGATTATCCATATGGCTGGTGGCTTCAAACAATCCCTCGCCTTCACGGGTAAGGCGGCGCATGACCGCATTGGCAAGCCCACATAACCGGTCAAATCCGGTTTGGCGCATCAGCTCGACCGTGCTGTCAACGGCGGCATGCGCTCCTGTTTTTAGCAGCAAAAGCTGCGCTGCGCCCATTAGCAGGATAAGGTTGGCATTGGCTTGTACGCCAAAAGGTTTGCGTGCAACAAGCGGGGCAAGTACACGCTCCAACTGGCCGCGATGGCGAAGGCTGGTCGTTGTCAGCAAACGAACAAAACGGCGATCACGATCTTCTAATTTGGGTAAGTTATGATTTGATGAAAGCGCTTTATCAAGCTGGATGCCTTCATCAACGGCAACCAGAATATCATAGACGATACGGCGGCTGGTCAGCGATATTGGAATGGCTTTTTTTGGCGCTGACTCTGGGCGTTTGCCTGCTGGCTTTGCCGGTTTGCCAACGGTTTTTGCCCGTGATGCGGCGTTGGCTGTTTTTTCACCAGTCGGGCGCGGGGCTGGCCGGTTGTTATTTGCAGTTGGTTTGCCCGAAAATGATTTGCCGCCCGAAGATGGTTTGCCCGAAGACAGATGATCAGCGGATTGGCGCTCACCAAGGTTTGCTGGCCGCGGCTTTGCGGCGCGTTTTGGCGTTTCTAAACGCAAAAGAGGCTTGTCGAGGCGGGTCGGTGTCGATGGGGTTTTGCGATCAGGCATTGAAAATTCCGATGGCTCATCTGCATAAAGCGGCTGATGACTTGTTTTTGGGCGTTTAAAGGGGCATATACCCAATTATGGAAAGAGACAAGAAAAACACGCCCGCAGCGGCCGCTGAACCGATCGACAAAACCGCGCAAAATACCGACAATCTGCCGAATAAGGCGGGTGATGGTGGAATGCCACCCGAGGTGAATGGCCCCAAAGGACCCGAGCCAACGCGCTATGGCGATTGGGAACAAAAGGGACGTTGCACCGATTTTTAAGCCATATGGTTTTTGGCGGGGTCGGGTTTCCGGCCTGCCAGCCAGCAAATGAGGCGTCGTGATGACACGGGTGAAATCTGGCATATTGGTGAGTGCGGCGCTTCGGCACGCCAACGCGAATTTGATTGATTGCGTTTTGGCACGCCGCGGCGACGCTGATGCGGGTGCCATTTTTGTGCATATTGATGCGCTTGACGGGCGTCATAAATTATTGGCGCGAAGCCTTGATTTTGAAGGCAATTACGCGTGGCAGATTATCACCAGCACCGAATGGGTAGATGGCGAAATCGCCACAAGCCGTCTTGCCGCTGAAACGAAGATGGATCGCGATGCCTTTATTATTGCGGTTACTGACGCCAAGGCGCGAAACCCGTTTGACGCGCTGTGAGTTGGCATTTGCCCGAAGGAAGGCTATAAAGCCGTCATGACCAGCATTGATCAAATCGACAGCATTGACCGTCGCCTTTGTGTGGCACCGATGATGGATTGGACTGACCGGCATTGCCGTGTCTTTCACCGGCATCTTGTGCCTGATGCGTTGCTGTTTACCGAAATGGTGACAGCTGAGGCGGTTATTCATGGTGATCTTGAGAGGCTTCTTGGCCATGATGAAATCGAACATCCGCTGGTGCTTCAGCTTGGTGGCAGCCAGCCCGACCGTCTGGCGATGGCGGTTGAACGCGCTGCCGACAAGGGATTTTCTGAGATTAACCTGAATGTTGGCTGCCCATCTGATCGGGTGCAATCCGGCCGGTTTGGCGCCTGTTTGATGGCCGAGCCACGATTGGTGGCTGATTGCTGTTCGACGATGATGGCGGCGAGCGATTTACCGGTTACGGTCAAATGCCGCATTGGCATTGATGATATGGATCCCGAGGCGGGGCTTGATCAATTTGTTGATCAGGTTGCAGATGCTGGGGTTGGAATATTCTATCTTCACGCCCGCAAAGCATGGCTAAAAGGCCTAAGCCCAAAGGAAAATCGGGACATTCCACCGCTTGATTATGATCGTGCGCGCCGTCTTGCCATGCGCCGCGATGATCTTGGGGTGATCTTGAATGGCGGGTTGGAAACCAAAGCGCAAATCACCACTGAAATTACCGGTTTTGCAGGGGTGATGCTTGGCCGCGCCGCCTATCGCACGCCATATGTTTTGACCGAAATCGCCGATGATGTTTTTGGCGCAACGCCGCCAAGCCGTCGCCAAGTGGCCGAAGCAATGGCCGATTATGCCGATCGGATGATGGCAAATCATGTGCCGCTTCACAGCATAACACGGCATATGTTGGGGCTTTATGCAGGCCAGCGCGGCGCCAAACATTGGCGCCGCCAATTGGGTGAACAGGCACGTCTTGCCGATGATGGCGGCGCGTTTATTCGCAAGGTCGCCGATCAATGCGAAATTCTGGCAGCAAGGCTGGCCGCCTAGTTGGAGCCGCGTTGGATTTAAGGTAAATGGTAGGGCATTGCCTTCATGCTTGGAGATAAATGTCTGGCAATATCTCAATTTTTTAGAATTTTTGAAATGATTGGATGATGAAACATGAATAATCAGACCCCGTCGGGCAACGCAAAGGACGACGAAACCCCACCATCAAATGGGCGGCGCATGCTTCTTGATTTTGGCCCACTTTTGCTGTTTTTCGGTGCCAATTATCTTTACAGCGACCTGATGTTCAGCGTGAAGGTGTTGGTCGTGGCAACCATTGTGTCGCTTGCGGCAAGCTGGGTTCTAGAACGCCGGATTCCGATGATGGCGGCATTTGGTTGTGCGGCGCTGGTGTTTTTTGCCGGATTGACCCTCTATTTCGATAATGAATTATTCATCAAGATCAAACCGACAATTCTGACTTTGATGTTTGCAGCGGCGATTGCTGGTGGGCGTGCCATGGGGCGTAACCCGCTTGCCGCGATTATGGGATCGCAGGTCAAGCTGACAAATGATGGCTGGCGGATCATGAGCTGGCTATGGGTGGCAATGTTTGCCTGTTCGGCGCTTGCCAATGAAATTGCCTGGCGAAGCCTTAGCACCGATTCATGGGTGACTTTCAAGGTGTTTGGCCTAACCGGTATTTCGCTTGGGTTTGTGTTGTTAAGTCTGCCTATTATCCATAAACATCAGATCAATGATCAATGACCATCAACAATTTCGATGGCGAAATATGACAAAATACGACCTTTTGTCGATCCAAGCACAAATTCAGTCGTACTGATTTTACAT
>JADHOU010000072.1 GCA_016778825.1 Candidatus Puniceispirillum sp.
GCCAGCCGAAAATTGGGAACTTGGCACGCGCGATACCGGTGCCTATGCCACCATGTCTGATGTTGTTGACTATATTGAATGGCTTGGCAGTCAGGTATGTGACAGCGATAATCAACGCACGCGTTTCGAGGCTGCTGGCAATGCCATCCATGATCACGAACAGACGCTAACCGATGCCATGATCCACGGTACTGGCAATTTGCCCGGCCTTGCTGAAATGGCGCATGTTCATATCATTGGGGGCGTTGATAATCCGGCGCGTGAAGGGCTGGTTTCGATTTATGTTGATGGCATCAATTCAAAAGATGTTGTCGCCCGCCTGAACAGCGAAGGGGTCAGAACCCATCTTCGCAAAGCCGATCATTATTCCGGAAATGTTCTTGAGCCACTTGGCCTTGATAGCTGCATTCGGGTGTCAATGTGTCATTATAACAGCGCCGCTGAAGTGGCACAGTTCCTTGGTGTGATGAAAAATATCACTAGCCCCAACTAGACCAGCAAATCAAACAACTGGCCTTGTTACTGACTAGTCCTTTTCGGCATCAATCAGGATAAAGGCAATCTGGCAAGGTTCGGTGCCACGGTTCGACCAGGCATGGTTAGTGCCTTGCTGGATGATCACATCACCAGCTTTGACCAGATATTCGTCTTCATCCATCATCATGTAGATTTCGCCGGTCAAAACCACCGCATAATCCAAACTGTCCGTGCGGTGCATAAAGGGGTGGCGCGCGCCTTCAACAACATTCGCACCAGCGCCCATTTCTGAAAACGCCGCTTTGCCATCAAGCTTGGCCAGCTCGTCGGGATTTTCCGGATCAAACTGGACAATGCGAAAAACCGAACCATTTTTAGGTGGATGCAGGATTAACGGGCCGGTCACCGGATCGTCATGCCGTTCCATTACCGCTGGGGTTTTGGTATTCTGCCATAAATTGGTCAAGGTCACCCCGGGGCGATTAGGACGCTGTAAAATACAGTCAGCATCACCATCCATTATCACCGTTGCCAAACCATTCTCATCATGACCGGTGACAACACGTCTGATTTTTCTACCCATATTTCGCCCTTCATGCCTTATGGTAAATACATCCCATGATTAAGCTCGGACATGATTGTGTCCGGTTGCAACCGGCAAGGCATAACCTTGCCCATGACACGCAATCATAAAGGCTGGTACTAGCTTTTGGCGATGTTTTTCTTTGGGTCATAGAATGGCATTTCAACCAGATCGGCTTTGCACAGGCCCTGCGCGGCCTCGACATCAAATTGCGCGCCCAACGCGTAATCTTGAGCATCGATCATGGCAAGCGCGATATTCTGCTCAAGCCGCGGCGAATAGACGGCTGACGTTACTTTGCCAATCGCTTTGCCATTTTTCATAACCGGCCAGAAGGTGGTGTTTGGCGCGGTCAATGGTGCCCCATGCAAGATCAATCCAGCCTGTTTGCGCGACACGCCCTTTTCACGAATGGCCAGCAACGCTGATTTGCCAACAAAATCGTGCGCTTCATCAAGGGCAATCAGCCGGTCAAGCCCCAGCTCGAACGGATTGGTATTGATATCCATATCAGCATGATAGGACAACATGCCACCTTCGATCCGGCGAATGCTCGATGTATGCCCTGGCTTTAAACCAAATTCCTGTCCAGCAGCCATGATCCGATCCCATAATTCGGTACCGCGCGTGCTATCTTGGAGATAAATTTCATAACCAAGCTCGCTTGACCATCCGGTTCGAGACACCACAAGTTCCATACCATCAAGCGTTAGATGGCGAAGCCAGTAATATTTCAGATCAGCAATATCTTCACCAAATAACGCCTTCATGATATCCATTGACCGCGGCCCTTGAAGCTGAACCGGCGAGGCATCAGGCTCGCAAATATGAACGTCAAACCCAGCATGAACCGCAACACCCTGCGCCCAGAAAAGAACATCGCTATCAGCAAGCGAGATCCAGAATTTATTTTCTTCCAGCCGCAAAATGATTGGGTCGTTCAAAATACCACCGTCGGCATTGGTGACAAGCGCATATTTACATTGACCAACCGCCATTTTGCTGAGGTCGCGCGGGGTTAGATATTGGACAAATTTCGCAGCATCGGGTCCAGTAACCTGAACCTGACGTTCAACCGCGACGTCACATAAAATCGCATGATTGACCAGATTCCAGAAATTTTGCTCAGGGTCGCCAAAATCACGCGGAATATACATATGATTATAGACCGAAAAGGCCTTGGCACCCCATTTCACCGTAGCGTCAAAATAAGGGGATTTGCGGATTTGTGTTCCAAAACCAAAATCAACAAGATCAGACATATGCGAATTCTCCCAAGGCAACCGCGCTCTTTTAGCAAGGGCAAAAATGAATAGCCGTCACAACCTATCGTGATGTTTTAGGCAAACTGCCCGCTTAGCGTCTAATTTTGTTCAATTTCTACAAAACAGTGACGGCGTTTTACAATTTTAACCCTGATGGCCAAGTGTCAAAGCGGCATTTGCTTGATGGGTTATTTGATTTTGGGTTACGGGCCTTTGGTCATTTGGCGATGCAGCGGAAACCGATATAGACAACCGCCATATCACGCGGCTTAGTGGCGCCATAATCTGATCGCATCTGATCGGCACCATACCACCATGATCCCCCCATTGTTGCTTGAGATGACCCTTTGCCCATCACCGCCCATTCCCAGACATTGGCCCCCATATCAAATAGACCATTGACCCCCGCTTTTGTTTGCCCTGCCGGTGCATGACCAAAACCACGATCAAGATAGCGGCTATAGTCACGCTTGCCAGCAATCGGCCGCAAATCGGTACCGCATTCGGCAAGACAATTTGCACCATTAGGGCTGTTGCCGGTTGGAAATACATAAGTCATGCCGCGCTGAAACGATGCTGGTGGATCAGCGCGTAACTCGGTATAGCCAGCCCTGATCCATTCATCACGATTTGGCAATCTTTGACCCCGCCAGTCGCAATAGGCCATTGCCTCATCAAAGGTAATATGCACCGCCGGTTCATTTGGCGGGCTTGCAATCCCATAAGGTTGACGCCAGTTCCAATCAGGTTTAACCACCCACCCCGCCTCATAGACCATCCCGCCCGATTCCTCGGCCTTAGTGCGAAATCCGGTGGCGGCAACAAATTCGGCAAAGGCACCGATTGTCACTTCAGTCTGATCAATGCCTGATGCCGCATCCGCGCGCGCCGAAGCCATAAATATCAGCGATATAGTCAAACATAAAAGACGCACTAACATGCACCGTCTCCTCATTTCAGACAGGTCAAACAGCCTTGCTGTTTACAGACTACAAACTGAGAATAAACTTCACTTTTCGATTGCGATAGCCTTAATCTAAAGGCACGCAAATAGTGTTATATGACCGTCAAAAGGGGAGTGCGTGACAATGAGCCGTGATCAAGCGTTGAGCAAAATTGATGAGTATTTCAAAAATGGTGATTTTGAAGCCGAACTCGCCCGCCGCATCGCCTTTAAGACCGAAAGCAATCTTGTCGGTTGCGAGGCCGCGCTGCAGGCCTATCTTGATGATGAGCTTGTTCCCTGCCTAGCAGATCTTGGCTTTACCTGTGAAATCTTTCCAAATCCACGCGCTGATGCAGGCCCGTTTCTGGTTGCACGGCGTATCGAAGGCGATGATCTGCCAACGGTTATGACCTATGGTCATGGTGACGTTGTTGCCGGCTATGATACGCAATGGAACAAGCAAATGTCACCATGGCGCATCACCAAGGATGGTGAACGCTGGTATGGGCGCGGCACCGCCGATAATAAGGGTCAACACACAATCAATATCGCTGCCCTGAAGACCGTCCTTGAAACGCGTGGCAAGCTTGGCTTTAACGTTACAATCCTGATCGAAATGGGCGAGGAACGCGGTTCACCCGGGCTGAAGGATTTTTGCGCTGCGAATAAGGATTTATTCAAAGCTGATGTGTTCATCGCATCGGACGGCCCACGAATCCACCCGGAAAAACCAACCATTTTCATGGGATCACGCGGAGTATTTAATTTCACTATGCGGCTTGAATCGCATGCTGGCGGGCATCATTCGGGTAACTGGGGTGGTTTACTAACCAATCCGGGTGTGGTGATGGCGCATGCGCTTGCTAGTATGATTGACCGCAATGGCAAAATTCTTGTTGAAGGCTGGCGCAACACTCATATCCCCAATTCGGTTCGCGCGGCAATTGCCAAGCTTGAGGTCGGTGGCGGCGAAAATGCGCCCGAGATTAACCCACATTGGGGCGAGCCTGATATGACCCTCGCCGAGCGGGTTTTTGCCAGCAACACGTTTGAAGTGCGCGCCTTTGAAACTGGCAATCCGCAATCACCCGCCAATGCTATTCCGCCTAGAGCGGTTGTGTTTGGCCATCTACGCTATGTTGTCGGCACCGAGGTCAGCCAGCTTATGCCGTTGCTGCGAACGCATCTCGACAAGCATGGCTTTGGCGATATCAGCATCACCAGTGAACGGGACCCTATGTATGCCACCCGACTAGACCCTGATCATCCATGGGCAAAATGGGCAATTGAATCGCTTGGGCAAACCGCTGATGAGGAGATTTCAGTCGTACCAAATCTTGGCGGATCATTGCCGAATGACGTCTTTGCCGATTTGCTTGGCCTACCAACCATCTGGGTGCCCCATAGCTATGCTGGCTGTTCACAACATGCACCAAATGAACATATTCTGGAGTCAATCAGCCAATCGGCACTTCGGCTGATGACTGGCTTATGGTGGGATCTTGGCGCTGGCAAAACACCAAAAAAAACCACTTGATTGGCTAGCTTGGCCGTGATCTTTTTGAATGTGATGGAGACCATAAAATGTCAGATCTGTGTGATAAAACCGCTGTTGAACTCCGCCGTTTAATTGGGCGCAAAGACATCTCACCAGTCGAACTGCTGGAGAGTTGCATCACGCGGATCGAAGCAACTGATGGGGCTGTTAATGCGGTTGTAACCCGCGCATTTGACCGTGCTCGGAAAGAGGCTCTACATGCCGAAAAAACGGTTCTTGATGGCGAGGAATTAGGCCTTCTTCACGGGCTACCTGTTGGCATCAAGGATCTTGAGGCGACAGATGGCATTCGGACCACACTTGGTTCAAAGCTCTATTCCGATCATATTCCGAACAAGGATCAAGGATCGGTTGCCAATATCCGCGCCGAGGGCGGCATCATTATTGGCAAGACCAACACGCCAGAATTTGGCGCAGGCGCTAACACACGCAATCTTGTTTTTGGCGCGACCGGGAACCCCTTTGCACCCGAAAAAACCTGTGGTGGTTCATCTGGCGGCTCAGCAGTTGCGCTTGCCACTGGCATGATGCCACTTGCTAGCGGTTCTGATTATGGCGGCAGCCTTCGTACTCCGGCAGGCTTTTGTGGCGTTGTTGGCATCCGGCCATCACCGGGAATTGTCGCGGCAGAAGGGCGACCTGTTGGCCTTCTGCCCTTCTCGGTTCTGGGGCCGATGGGCCGCACTGTTGATGACGCCTATTTATTGCTCCAAGCGCAAATGGGCGTTAATGCGCATGACCCTTTTTCAACCATGCCTGATATGGATTTATTTGCACCCTTAAAATCGGCTGATCTCAGTAGCATCAAAGCGATGATCACGCATGATCTCGGCGCCGCTCCCATGTCAAAAAGCTATCGTTCCATTTTTGCAGAACGGGTTGGTATTTTTGGGGGTCATTTTGCCGCTACCCTTGATGGCAATCCCGACTTTACCGATGGCGATAATTCTTTTGAAGTTTTGCGTGGGGTTAATTTTGTTGCCGCTCATGGCGAGCGTGTAAGTCAGCACCGTGATAAATTAAGCCCAAATGTTGTTGATAATGTTGACCGTGGCCTTGCCTATAATCTGGAAGATGTGGCTAAGGCGCATTTGCAACAAAGCCGCATTGCCCGTAGCTGGCTAGATCTTTTTGACGAAGTAGATGTTGTGATCTGCCCAGCGGCATCAACAACACCATTTGCCCATGATCAATGGTCAGTTTCTGAAATTGATGATGAAAAAATGGCAACCTATATGCGCTGGCTTGCCATCACCTATCTGCCAACGATGGCGCTTGCCAGCGGTGTTGTTCTGCCATGCGGGATTGACGACCAGCAAATGCCGTTTGGCATTCAGATTCTTAGCGCACCCGGTCGTGACCGGCTAGTCATCGAAGTGGCAAAAGCGCTGGAAGATGTGCTTGCTCTGCATCCGGCAACCATGCGCCCAATTCCTGATCTGACAAAATTAACTGGCTAGTCTCTAGCTGGCACCATCATCATAAAGATGGCATTCAACATAATGCCTGCCATCGGCTTTTCCATTTGGGGCAATATCGGCACAATGCGGCATGGCATTGACACAACGCGGATGAAATGAACAGCCCGTTGGCGGATCAATCGGGTTTGGATAGCTGGCGCCAAGTTGATTATTCGGAATGCCCATATTTGGGTCCGGGGTAAGCACCGAATCCAACAAGGCACGCGTATAGGGGTGTTGCGGATCTTTGAATAAGGTATCAGTGTCAGCTATCTCGACAATCCGGCCAAGATACATTACCGCCACCCGGGTTGCGATATGTTCAACCACCGCCAGATTATGACTGATGATGATATAGGTCAGATTCAATTCATCGCGAAGGTCATTCAGCAGGTTAAGAATTTGTGACTGCACCGAAACATCAAGCGCCGATGTAGGTTCGTCACACACGACAATTTGTGGCCGGTTTACCAACGCACGGGCAATCGCAACACGCTGGCGCTGGCCACCGGACAGCTGATTTGGGAATGCATCATAAAGACGCGGCGGCAACCCAACTAGATCCATTGTTTCTTCGACCCGTTGGCGCATGCTGTCTTGATCAGCAATGCCCTGCACCTTCATTGGTAAGGCGATGATCGACCCAATAGTTTTGCGTGGATTGAGCGATGAATAGGGGTCTTGAAAAATAGGTTGGATGGTTCGCGCCAACGCCAAGCGTGGTACATCATTGATTGGCTGGCCACATAGTACTACCGTTCCTGATGTTTGCGGCAATAGGCCGAGAAGCACTTTCGCAAGGGTTGTTTTTCCGCATCCGGACTCGCCAACAAGCGCCAGCACTTCGCCACGCTCAACCGTCAAATCCACCCCATTCACCGCCTTTAGCTGTTGCTTTCCACGAAACATGCCCCGTGAGATGGTAAAATTCCGGGTGACGCCCTTTGCATCGATCATCAATTCAGCCATCACGCCACCCCACCTTTTGCCAGCATTTCGATACTATGAATACAGCGATAAGCCTGCGTCTTGCCATTTGGATCGCGAAGCGAAATATCACTTTGACGGCAAACATCGCCTGCTAGTTCACAGCGGTCAGCAAACCGGCAGCCGGTAAAATCGCCAATCAATGACGGCACCATTCCCGGAATTGAGCCAAGTGGCGTGCCGCGTTTGGTTTTACCCGGAACCGGAATACAGCGCATCAGACCACGCGTGTACGGATGAAGTGGATTTTCAAAAATTTGCTTCGCTGTGCCCTCCTCGACGATCTGTCCCGCATACATTACGGCAACACGCGTCGCGATCCGCGCAACCACGCCAAGGTCATGGGTGATCAGCACTAGTCCCATATCAAATTCGCTTTGCAACTCTTTTAACAAAAGTAGAATTTGCGCCTGAATTGTCACATCAAGCGC
>JADHOU010000073.1 GCA_016778825.1 Candidatus Puniceispirillum sp.
TCGCGCCCGCAAAGGGGTCGGTGATAATGACCACCCCTGCCAAACCAGCAATAACCGCCGTCCAACGGTAAATTCCCACTTTTTCACCCAGAAAAATCGGCGCTAACAGCGTGATGAAAATAACCGAACTTTGAAATAACGCTGTTGCCATGCCAAGCGGCATCGACCGGATTGATAAAAACCAAAAGGTAATGCCGCAAAGGCCAAGAAGGCTGCGAAAAAACAAAATTCTGCGTTGATTAATTTGCAAGAAATCACGGCCACGAAGATAAATGGCGTAAAGGAATAAAATCGGAAGCGAGAATAGGAACCGGTAAAATAAAGTGGTGATAATATTGATATCCGAGCCTAGCTTTTTGATCAGGACACCGGTCAACACGCCGAAAATAACCGCGAGCAAACTTAGAAACACACCCATTAAAGACCGAGGCAAGCGAACCAACTTTCTGTAGATTTACATTTGAACTGCTGATCATTGAACGCTTTTAAACCGTTTCAATTTTGCGCAAGAACGCGCCTAACCTCGGCAGAGGCCGCCATTATTGGTCATATCTGGTTCTACCGTAATTTATACAAAAGCACATCTTTTCTTTTCCCCAACAGTGTTTATCCTTGCTATTATCTTCAGGTGACACCAACCAAGGAGCGCGCAACATGACCTCGCAATCAAATCCGAAACATCTGAAATTCACTGCCGCCCTTGCGCCCAAATCTTTATCACGAATTTGTGCAACGCTTTTCGTTTGCCTTGTCGCCACCGGATTTGGCACCGCCAATGCCGATATCATCGCTGATCGCAAAGCCGGATTTAAGGGCAATGCTGATTCGATGAAGGCCATCGCCGCCGCCATTGGGAGCGGCGATTATCAAACCGTGATCAGCCGTGCCGAAGGGATCGCCAGCTGGGCAAGCAAAATCCCAAGCTATTTTCCTGAGGGAAGCGATTCAGGTGACACCAAGGCGCGCGCCGAAATCTGGTTTGAATTTGACGCTTTTAAAGCCAAGGCCAAAGCCAATGAAACCGCCGCGCAAACCCTCGTCACCGCCGCCAAGTCGGGGGATCAGGGCGCCATGATGGCAGGCCTGAAAAATCTGGGGGCCAGTTGCAAATCCTGCCATTCCAGTTTCAAAGACTAGGCCGTCAAAATCGGGCAATCTTCAAGCAAAGCAGGGATGCTAGCTAAAACAAGCTTGGCCGCAATAGGGTCAGCGATTGTGCCGCAGCGACAAACGCCACCATCAAAATAAACCCAAAAAAACTATGTTTGGCTGAAATACTGCCGTCGTTTTCCAACTTGGCATCGGCGGTCTTGGATTTGCCTTTGACCATGACCATCGTCAAATTGCGCTTTTTCTTGAATTTATAAATCAAAATAGCGGCAATATGTAAAATGATGATCAGAAACAAAAACCTTTCCGAAAAATGATGCACATCGGCAATTTTATCGGTCAAATTTGGGACCAGATGCGCAAGCGGCCCCTCAAACAAAACATCATCATTCGACATGGTGCCCGTAACCGCCATCAATAGCGGAATGCCAAGCAGCCCTAAAACCGCATAACCGCCAAGGGCGCTATGGCCAGATTTTGCGATAGGATCAGGCCGAAACAGCGTTTTCAATCCGTTCAACGCCGCCTTTGGCGATCGCAGAAACTGGCTGAACCGTGCATAATGACCGCCAAGAAACCCCCAAAAAATACGAAATGTCACAAGCCCTAGAACCGCCAGACCAAATCGCTCATGAACCCAAAGAACCTCGGTTTTCGCCGAAATAATTGCGCCAACGACACAAATAAAAAGACTCCAATGAAACAGGCGCAAAGGAAAATCCCACACAATCATGTCATCTCTCCATTTGCCAAATTGTTTGTTGTTTCAACCCTATCACAGGACAAGATTGACAAAGCAATCCTTTTTCGCCCCGCATATCTTGCCATTTATAATCAGTGGAGATTCATTGAAATCTGGCATGAGTTGGTGAAGCCTGATAGTTTTTGCTTATGACAATCATGCAGCAAAAACTTTTCTCTTCAGGTGGGGCACTTGATAAGCTTGCCACAATCGATGCCGATGTAGCCGCTGCGCTGTCTCGTTTTGGCCCACCACCCGACCGGTCGCTTCCTGCCAGTTTCGAAACCTTGGCGCGATCCATAATCGGCCAACAGATATCGCGCGCTGCCGCCAGTGCAATCTGGACCCGCATGCGCGACCAAGACCAAAGTAGCGCCCCCATCATCGCCAGCAAACAACCCGATGATTTAATGCCGTTTGGCCTATCGCGGCGAAAAGCCGAATATTTGATTGGCATTGCAGATGAAATCCAGTCAGGGCGTCTTGATCTGGCTTCATTGGCCGAGATAAGCGGCGAGGATGTTCAAAAACGGCTTGTCGAAATTCGCGGCATTGGCGCATGGACGGCCGATAATTTCCGGCTTTTCGCGCTTGGCGACATGGATGCGTGGCCAGCCAATGACGTTGCCTTGCAAGAAGGCATGAAACGACTGAAATCATTGGATGAACGGCCAAATGGTAAAATGCTGGAAAAGCTTGGTGAGGCATGGCGTCCCTATCGCGGCGCGGGCGCGCTGATGCTTTGGCATATTTACGGCATTCTGGTTCGCAAAGCGACAATCGACGAAATCTAACCGAATAAATCGCCCTGATCCGGCTTTGCTGGCAAAAGCGCATCACCTTCAAGCGGCGTCACCAGCCCCGGATGATCTATCCCCGCCTTGCCAATATCAGGCGCAACCCGATACCAGTTAAACCAGCTAGCCGGTGCAATTTCACAATATTTTGCAGCCTGATCGGCGGTGCCGCCAAGCCATTGCATTTCGGTACCGGCAGCAAGCACAAGCGGCTGGCGATGGTGAATTTCGGCCAGCTTGCCATCGGCGGCGCTGGTCATAATCACAAAGCGCGATTGCGAACCCTGTTGAAATAATAATCCGGCCATCGCCATAACGCCGCCATCAGATAGCTGAATATGCCAAGGTGTTTTTGGCGCTGACCATTCATACCAGCCGCTTGCCACCACAATGCAGCGTGACAGTGAAAAAGCATCGCGAAAGGTTGGTTTTTCCCGCACAGTTTCCATACGGGCGTTGATCAGAAAACTTTTGTTTGACACTGTTGGCGGCAGCCCCCATACGGCGGTTTTGGCCTGCAGATAAAAACCATCACGAACAAGAACCATGCTATTCTGGCTTGGTGCAATATTCCAGCGCGGGCGCAGATTTTGCAAAATTGTAACGCCAAAACGACGCATTAATTCATCTGTTGTGGCCGTGCTGATAAAGCGTCCGCACATAACACATCATGCCCTTATCGTGAAAATTCTAACGCGATTGATCACCCGTCATAAAGGGTAGCGCGAAACTGGCGACTAGGCGAGCCATCAATCATGTTGTATCACTTGATAGCAATCACTGCGATCCGGCGCAATGATGCCGCACAGTGCCGAACCAGCAAACCCAAAGGCCCCATTTCGTACCATGACAGCTTGCCTTGCCATTTCAGATCAAAGCATTGCCAAGGCGGTAACGATTCTTGCCGCAGGACAGCTTGTCGCTTTTCCAACTGAAACGGTTTATGGGCTTGGCGCTGACGCCACCAATGCAGCAGCGGTTGCGCGTATTTTTGCGGCCAAACAGCGGCCAGCCTTTAATCCATTGATAAGCCATGTTGCTTCGGCCGATGCCGCTTTTGCGCTCGGTCAAAAAACCCCAATTGCCGCCGCCCTTGCCGCCGCTTTCTGGCCGGGGCCCCTGACATTGGTTTTGCAGCGCAATGATGATGGTCCTGTGGCGATTCTCACCACCGCCGGATTGGACAAGATTGGAATTCGGTTTCCGGCGCATCGCGGCGCGCAAACGCTTTTGCAAGCCTTTGGCAAACCCATTGCTGCGCCAAGCGCCAATCCATCAGGCCGGATAAGCCCCAGCACCGCCAAACATGTTCTGGACGGGCTTGATGGCAGGCTGGATCTGGTGCTTGATGGCGGATCATGCGAATCCGGCCTTGAATCAACCATCATTGATTGTACGGGTGACATTGCCCGCATGTTGCGCCCTGGCGGAATTACGCGCGATGCCCTGGCCGCAGCTTTGGCCGCAGCAAATTGTAATCCGCAGATTGATATCGCAGAACCATTGGCTGATCACGAAAATCCGGTCGCACCCGGCCAGCTTGCCAGTCATTACGCTCCTAAGGCGCCGGTAAGATTGATGGCTAAAACCAGTACTGCCGATGAAGAATTAATCGGGTTTGGCACAGTCAGTGGGTTTGGTAAATTAGCCCTAAACCTCAGCCCTTCAGGCGATTTGGTTGAGGCAGCGGCCAATCTGTTTTCGATGCTGCATGCGGTTGATGCTGCCGATATTGCCAAGATTGCTATTGCCCCAATTCCTGATACCGGTCTTGGCGAGGCCATTAATGACCGGCTTCGCCGCGCCGCTGCACCGCGCTAGCTGTTCTTTTCAATTTTTGCAATAGCTACGCGAAATTTTGAGCCCAAACATCTATTTTACCAAAAGCAACCCTTTCATCACTGAACAGCATTTGCATTGGCAGGCGCAGATACCTATAAGTAAAGGCCAGTCTGGTGATCAAATAGATGTCTGGGTGTGGCATTTGGCCGGTTGCCATTTTGCTGGCTAGCAAGATAATACGGCCACCACGCAGAATGTTGACGTTACTATCAAACAAAATATGACAGGATTTTTGAAGCTTATGGATGGCCGTAAATTAAATATCATTGATGATCTAATCGGCCTTGTTGGTGACAAAGCAGTGCTGCAAACCACCGATGATATGGAAAGCTATCTGTCTGATTGGCATGCCCGATTTCACGGGTCAGCGCATGCGGTTGTTCTGCCAGAGACAACCGCGCAGGTTGCCGCCATCATGGCCTATGCTGACAAGCATGATATCATCGTTGTTCCGCAAGGTGGCAATACCGGTTTCATGGGGGGGGCAACGCCTGATAGCAGCGGTAATTCAATCCTCTTGTCGCTTCGCCGGATGAACAAAGTTCGTGAAATTGACACGCAAAACATGTCAATGACGGTAGAGGCGGGCTGTATCTTGCAAAATCTTCAGGATGTTGCCGAAGATGCAGGTTTGTATTTTCCACTGAATCTGGCAGCAAAAGGTAGCTGCACAATTGGCGGCAATCTTGGCACCAATGCCGGCGGGCTGAATGTTGTTCGTTATGGCACAACCCGCTCCTTGACACTTGGCCTTGAGGTCGTGCTGATGGGCGGCGAAGTGTTGGAAATGTTAAGCGGGCTTCGCAAAGATAATACCGGTTATGATTTGAAAGATCTGTTTGTCGGATCGGAAGGCACGCTTGGCATCATCACCGCAGCAACAATGCGGCTATTTCCAAAACCTGTCGCCCTCAGCACTGCCTTTGCCGAAATTCGTGATGTTGATGCGGCGGTTGAATTGTTGCATCGCGTACAGGCCGCATCTGGCGGCATGGTCGAAGCTTTTGAATTGATTCCGGCCGATATTCTGCATGTTCTGTTTGAATCATTCCCCAATATCCAGCGTCCGCTAGCCACCATTGGCCCGATGAATGTTTTGATGGAAATTGGCAGCACCAATCCAGCCGATAATGAGGTTGATGGAAATGGCAGCTCGCCAATCCGGTCTATCATGGAAACGGTTCTTGAAACCGCCTTTGAGGATGGTTTGGTGATTGACGCCACCATCGCAAATAGCGATGCCCAGCGCGACGCCCTATGGGATGTTCGCGAATCATCACCCGAATCACATAAACGCGCTGGCAAGGTGGTACGCTCAGATGTGGCCTTGCCGCAATCAGGCTTATCGGCATTTTACGCTGATATGGTTGCTGGCGTAAAAGCGATTGATCCAGAAATCCGCATTTGTGGCTATGGCCATATTGGTGATGGCAATTTGCATTTCAATCTTGTTCAGGCCGCTGGTGGCGACCCTGATTTTGACGCCAAAGCCCCGAAACTGCTTGAACTGCTCTATGGGAATGTCGCCAAATATGGCGGGTCAATCAGTGCTGAACATGGCATTGGACAAGTCAAACGTGACCAGCTAGCCAAGGTCAAAAGTCCTGCGATCATCAATGCCATGAAATCAATCAAGGCAGCTTTAGACCCAAAAAATTTAATGAACCCGGGTAAGGTTATCTAATCCTAAAAATCACCCTTTAGCGTGAAAGGTTTAGATCATGGAAAAAACACCCTCAGCCGCCGATATTCTAAATTTCTGGTTTGTCGAAACAACACCAGAATTCTGGTTTAAAAAAAATGATGATTTTGACGCTGCTATCCAAGACCGGTTTGGCAAGGCCGTCACTGACGCGCTTGCCGGAAGGCTTGACCATTGGGCCAATGACGCCGATGGCTGTCTTGCGCTTATCGTGATGCTTGACCAATTCACACGCAATATATTTCGCCATTCGGCACGGGCATTTTCGGGTGATGAAATGGCACTGGCGTTAAGCCTTCGTTGTGTTGAGCGCAAATATCTTGATGCTAACAAATCATCTTATTGTCAGTTCATGCTTATGCCGATGATGCATAGCGAAGATATTGGCATCCAAGACATGTCTTTGCCGTTATTCGAGCGATATACGTCAAAATTGACCCATGACTATGCCGTGAAACATCGTGATATCATCGCTCGTTTTGGACGATTTCCGCACCGCAATGCCATGCTTGGCAGGCCTAGCAGCCTCGACGAAGATCAATTTTTGACGCAGCCCGGATCGTCGTTTTAGGCGTTTGGTTTCAAACCAAGCGATTCGAGCGCATCAATCGCCGCAGCAGCGCTGACTTCAGAAATTGGCGCGCCTTGAAGCCAGCTTGCCGCTGCCCCTTTTGGGGCTGACATGGTTGGATCAGTATCAGGCCCCATTATCATAAGGCTTGGCACGCCGGTTCGGGCGGCTAAAAACATCGGGCCAGTATCATTCCCAATTACAAAAGCAGCACCGCCGAGCAATCGCGCCAATCTGGTCAGATTTGTTTTCCCACATAAATCAACCGCATCAGGCGAAGCGGCCAAAACGGCATTTACCGCGTCACGATCATCAGCCGTGCCAACAAGTACAATTTCAAACCCACGTGCGGCCAGCTCATTACCAATTGCGGCAAACCTGTCTGCAGGCCATCGTTTTTGCGGCTTTGCCAGCGAGCATCCGGGGATAAGAACCGCATATTTCCTGTCATTAATCATAACCGCCGGATCGTCAGTTTGCGCCGTCCCATTGACAAGCCATGACATGTCCAGGCTTTGCGAAATACCGCCTGCCATTTTGGCACTTGTGACCATACGGTCGCGATTATTCACCCCGGTAAAATCAGGAAGCGGATCCGAACAACCAGAGGCGGTGCCAATCCAGCGCGTATTTGATGGCACGAGATGCGCAAAATAATTTCGCGTTCGGCTGCTGCATTGCATATCGACAATCACTGACCAGTCTTGACGAAAAGACTGGCGAATTCGCCATGCAGCGGCGAGGTTCAGCAGCCCAGCACGCGGATCGGCAATCACCTCATCAAACCAAGGCATCATTTTGGCCAGCGATAAGAATCCTGGGCTGGTCATCAAGGCGATATGCGCCTGAGAGTTGCCAGCACGAAGGCTTGCAAAAGCGTCAAGCGCCTGCACAATATCGCCAAGCGCACCATGTTTGATAACAAGGATTCGGCGGTTATCT
>JADHOU010000074.1 GCA_016778825.1 Candidatus Puniceispirillum sp.
CGGATCAAACGCCCCTAAAAATTGGGTGATTTTGGCTGGCGGCACCGATGGCCGTGATGGGCCAACCGATGCGGCTGGCGGCATTATCTCCGCGTCACAGGATTTTGATCAAACGACGGCGCGTGCTGCGCTGTTATCGCATAACAGCTATGATTATCTAAAAGCGCATGATCAGCTTTTGATGGTCGGAGCAACGGGCACCAACCTTGCCGATCTGGTTTTGATCATCGCGCAAGATTGATGTTTTTGCCAAGGGCGATATACCACCCAAAATGATTTACCGCCAAAAATGGCCTGCCTCAGAAAAGAGTTGGATGAGAAATGAGCCGGATAAGAAAAGGGTCGGGCAAGACATAAAGTCCTGACCGACCCTGATTTGCGGACAGGATTGGCAAACCAAACAAACTCCCCCAAGCTGGCTTTGTCTGCCGCAACCTATAGCGCAAAGCTCTATAATTGTTGTCTATAATCGCCGACTAAACTCCTGCAGAACATCTGCGATTGATGCTTCTGAACTACTCTTTGCTTGTGCCTTTTTCACGTGGTTGCGGGCAAGGAAAAAAAAGCAAATTTGAAAATTGTAAAATATTTACATTTTCTATTTACAGGCTATGCTGAATTTGTAAGCAAAGCGAAACAGCAGCCAAGATCAGGGAGAAAGCGCGATGCAGGAGAAAATTCTTGTTGGGCATAAATTGCGGCGGTTTCGCAAATCCACTGGCCTGTCACAAACAGCGATGGCGGAAGCGCTGGAAATCAGCCCATCTTATCTGAATCTTCTAGAACATAATCAGCGTCCTTTGACCGTTGGGTTGCTTCTTCGCCTTGGCAATAGCTTTGATATTGATCTCAAGGATTTTGCTGAAGATGACGCGGCTAGCCTGTCAACGGGCATGTCTGAAATTTTCGCCGATCCATTGCTTGCCAATGAGCAGGTGCCGCGCCGTGAAATTCAGGATATGATCACCGCCGCGCCGGGGGCGGCGCGCGGATTGGTGACGCTGTTTCAGGCCTATCGCAAAGTGCGTGATGAACTAGAAGCAACCGCGGGGGATGGCGGCGTTCGGCAGATGAGCAATCCTGTTGAAAAAGTGCGCGCCACATTGCAGCAGTCGAATAATTACTTTCCTATTCTTGAAGACGTGGCAGATGAATTGCGCCGTGCGGCCAAAATTGAATCGGTCAGTGATTTTGGTCTAACAGGTGACAATACGCTTGCCAGCCTTGCCGCTCACGTGAAAGACACGCTTGGCCTTCGGGTCAGAATCATGCCGGTAGAGGTGATGCAGAACCAGCTTCGCCGTTATGATCTGCATCGCCACGAAATTTTGCTAAGCGAGGCATTGCGCCGCCCGCAACGGCAGTTTCATCTTTTGATTCAAATCGCACTTCTTAGCCAGCAGGCGGCCTTGGACAAAATCTGTCAAGATCAGGCGGTTCAGGATACGCAGGCGCAATCGCTGTTGAAAATCACTCTTGCCGGTTACTTCGCCGGTGCGGTGATGATGCCCTATTCGGCCTTTTTGGATTCGGCGAAAAGCCTTCGTTATGATCTTGATCTTTTGGGACGTCGGTTTGGGTGCAGCTTTGAACAGGTCTGTCACCGCCTGACAACATTGAATGCGCCAAATGCGCGAGGGATTCCGTTTTTCTTCATTCGGGTTGATGATGCTGGCAATATTTCCAAACGGCTTGCCGCTGCCGGCATGCAATTTGCCACACATGGTGGCACTTGTCCGAAATGGACGATGCATAAGGCCTTTCGGACACCGGAAAAGATTTTGGCACAGGCGGCCGAATTGCCGAATGGGCAGAAATATTTCATGCTTGCCCGCACCGCACCGCCATTGTGGTCGCCAACCTTGGCGCAATCACCGGAGTTTGCTGTTACGCTTGGATGTGAATTGCATCATGCCCGCGATATGATCTATGCCGATCAAATTGATATTTCAAAATCGGCACGGCTTGACCAGATTGGCGTTGGCTGTTCGGTTTGCGAGCGCATGGATTGCACCCAAAGAGCGCATCCGCCAATTGGCCACGAATTGCGCTTTGACGGGCCGATGCGCCGTATTGGTCTTTATGACCTTGGCACCAAAGGCACAAACAGCAAATAACTTACAATTTTTTTGGCAAAACGTCACTTGATTGGCGTGTCGGTGGTGCGCTTTTTGCCGGTAGCAAGCACGCCCCAAATTTTGAAATATTATTACAAAAATGGTGATTTCAACTTTTTGAAATAAAATTACAAAACAAAATTTGCCTCGGTTTGTTGCCATGCGTTGTTTTAATGCCGCTTGTGATCTGTTAGCCTGTGATTCGAGATTTGAAGCAGGTTAAGACGGGCATCGATGCGGTAAAATCTGACATAACGGTCACCAAGATGGCGTATAGGCAATGATGCAAGATAATGAACAGATTGAACGCAAGGATGACGGCAGTGACCGGTTGGCGGCGCTTTACGGCCTGACGCCAAAGGTTGAAACAGCAATTATTGAGGCTGTTCAGGCGGGTGCCGTTCGTCGTCTTCGCACGCTTGTTGCGCCGCTTCACCCGGCGGATCAGGCCGATCTTTTAGAGCGCATGCCAGCGCGGACAGCCGCGTCTCTTGTGCGGTTTCTTGGCGATCATCTTGATGCTGAAACGCTGACTTACCTTGATGAAAACACGCGTGAAGCCATTGTCGAAGTGATGGGCGCAAAGGCTTTGGCGCGCCAGCTTCATGATCTGTCAACTGATGATGCGATTGATATTATTGAAGAACTTGAAGATGATGCGCTTGCCGATGTGTTGGCGGCGCTTTCGCCCGAAGATCGGGTTCTTGTCGAAGAAGGTCTGTCTTTCCCTGAAGATTCCGCGGGTCGTCTTATGCAGCGTGAGATTGTCACGGTGCCGTCTTTCTGGACGGTTGGCCAGACAATTGACTATCTTCGGGGTGGCAAATCGGCAACTGATGATTTCTATCTGATCTTTGTTGTCGATCCGGCGCGCAAACCGCTTGGCGAGGTGCCGCTGAGTAAACTTTTATGCGCGCAGCGCCCACGGCGTATTTCCGAAATCATGGAGTCTGATTTCCGTTCGATTCCGGTTGATATGGATCAAGAAGAAGTGGCGATTCTATTTCGGCGCTATGGCATGGTCAGTGCTGGTGTTGTCGATCTTGGCGAGCGGCTTGTCGGCATGATCACCATTGATGATGTGATTGATGTTATTGACGAAGAAGCCGAAGAAGATTTGATGGCGCTTGCCGGTGTTGGCGAGGCCAGTTTACGGTCGAGTATCCGCGAGACTTTGCAGGGGCGAACAACCTGGCTTTTGGTCAATTTGCTAACCGCGATTTTGGCGTCAATTGTGATCGGAGTGTTTGATGCAACCATCGAACAATTGGTTGCCTTGGCGGTGCTAATGCCGATTGTTGCGTCGATGGGCGGCAATGCTGGCACACAAACAGTGACCGTTGCGGTGCGGGCGATTGCCTTGCGTCAATTAGATGCGGTTTCGACGCGCAATTTTGTTATTCGCGAAGGCTTGGTGGCATTGCTGAATGGACTGCTTTTTGCGGTTCTGGCCGCCGCGGTATCTTTTGTGTGGTTTGGTGATCCGGAAATTGCCACCGTGATGGCGGTTGCCATGTTCGCGAATTTGTTGATTGCGGGTCTCAGCGGAACCTTGGTGCCGATTGGGCTGCTTCGTGCTGGAGTCGATCCGGCGGTGGCATCAAGCGTTTTTGTGACAACAATAACGGATGTTGTTGGGTTTTTTGTATTCCTTGGGCTTGCCGCACTCTATTTGATGTAGGTGGCGTCAAAAGGCCAAGGTGATCGGCGCGGTTTTGTCGTCAAAAGGTAAACCATACCGATATGGCGCGGGTTGAATTCGGTGTTTTCATGACGATTCATTTAAAAAAATTATCAGTTGGCTCCCAATCGCTTGATAATCTTCGTGATTGGCAGGCGCTTCGCCTGGCGCAAGGCGGCAGATTGGTTCATGTCACGCGCAATCGGCCGCGCCGTGCCGACGAACTGCTTGATGGGGGATCAATTTATTGGATCATCAAGGGGGTTGTTACCGCGCGTCAGGCTATTATTGACCTTGCCGAGGCGCAACGCGCCGATGGAACACCGGCCTGCGGCATTGTGCTGTCACCTGAAATCATTCAAGTTACCCCAACCAGAATGCGTATTTTTCAGGGTTGGCGTTATCTTGAAGCAAAAGATGCACCACCTGATATCGGCGCGGATGATGCTGGTGATATGCCTGCCGAACTGGCCGCCGAATTGCGCGACCTAGGTATTTTTTAGACCCCGGTCCTGACTAGCGCCAATTCGTGCCAGTATCAAACTGTGCCAACCCCAATTCTTGCCATTTAGTTTGGTTGATTTTTCAACTATCATGGCGGGTGAGGGCGATGATGTTGTTGGTTCATGGGCTTTTGGGCGTTCTTATGCTAGAGGGGGCTATTGTGATCGGCGCCATGCCCATGGCGCGGTAAAGGCGCCTGCCCACATGCCCAATTTGGCGGTTTTTGCACTGTCTTCATCGGCGCTGTAGATGGACGAATATTGCCGATAAGCCAGCGCTAGCCCAGCCCGAACAAGCGCCGCGCCTAGATCGGTTTTTCCGGCAAAACACCGCATCACAACGCGGCCATAACGATCAACATCAATCAAATCACATTGCAATTGGGGCGCGCTTGCCACCAATGCAGTAAGCGCCTTTTGCGCTGCCGTGCCGCAATCCCATTTCGCGCCATCGGCATCGGTGCATTGCTGCTGCTTTTCAGGGGCATCAATGCCAAAAAGCCGAATCCGCAATTTGCCACTGCGAAGCGAGTCACCATCGCTAATGCGGGTGATGGTGACGCTTCCAGAAATGGCAAAATTTTCCGGCAACTGGCTGTCATTTGCGGCGGCTTTTGAGGCATGGATGCTGCCAAATCCAAGGATGGACAGGAAAATAGCGCAATGGAAAAACATTAAAAAAATTTTCATTAGCTACAATAATATTATTCATCTTTAAAACAAAGAAGAACCGTGATTAACCGGTCTGGTACGCAAAGGCTGTGGGACGCGGCAGGCGAAGGGCACGGAACGAGGCTGGCAAAATTGCAGGTGATGAAAAGACGGCGCAAAACACGGCGCAAAACGCAAAAGCCCAATCATTTCTCTATGCCAGATGTTTCGGATTGGTCAGTGTCGTCAAAAAGGGTAAATCCTAATTGACATAAGGGTTGTTTTTGAACGGATCATTTTCGTCATCATCTTCGTCCTGATCCATCACCCATTCCACCTCAGGGCTCAAATTCACCGCAACGCCCGATGATGCTTCAGGAATGGCAACAAACGCACCTTGCGCTTCGGCCGGAACTGCGCTGCGCATTTTCATCCGGTACAGGACAAACCCCGCCAGTAAGAATAGAAAACCGGCAATTGTTGGCATGAATCCGCGGGTGCCAATAATTTCGATAACCGATGCGGCAAGTGGCGACCCGATAACCGCACCAGCGCCATTGACCATCAATAGGCCTGACGACATGGCCACCATCTGGCTTGGTGCCAGATAGTCATTGGCATGCGCGATAAACAGCGAATAAAGCGAAAAGACAAGCCCACCAAAAATCAACATCATGATCAAAAGCAAGCCAAATTGATCCGCGTCGAAAAGGCTGGCGATGCCAATTGCAATGCCACCAATCACCGTCGCGCCAAAAATAACAACCCGTCGGTCAAATTTATCGGAAAGGCGGCCAACCGGATATTGAAGCGCCAAGGTGCCAAGCGTTATCGAGGTCATGAAATAGCCGACTTGTGTATTGTTTAGCCCGATATTGCGTCCATAAACAGCGCCCATACCAAACACCATCGAGATAACGATCCCAACAAATACCATGCCGACAACGGCTAAAGGCGAAACCTGAACCAGCCGGCGAAAACTAATGCGTTCGGGGGCTTCAAAGCTTGGTGCCGCGCTGGCGGTAATCAAAATCGGCACAACCGCAATCGACACCATAACCGATGCCAATAGAAACAAGCCCGCGCCGCCAGCCTCGCCAAGCGAAATCATCAATTGCCCGCCGGCCATGCCAGCCATATTGGTAATCATATAAAGCGATAAAAGCTGGCCGCGGGTTTCATTTGTGGCTTTTTCATTCAACCAGCTTTCGCAAACGATATACATGCCAGCGAAACTAAATCCACTGGCAAAGCGCATTCCGGTCCAGACGAACGGATCAAGAAACACCACATGAACCAAAACAGCTGCCGACGCAATGGCAGACATGGCGCCAAAAACCCGAACATGGCCAACGCGCGCTAAAATATGCGGAACAATGATTGAACCGGCAAAGATACCGGCAAAATAGCCCGACATAACAATACCGGTCGCAATATTGCTAAAACCGGCCTCGGGCGCGCGCGTGCCAAGTAAAACCACCTGAAGGCCATTGCCCGCAGAAATGAGCAAAAGTCCAAAAAACAGAGTCCAACTTGATATGATGGCCTTTAGCATAAGGCGCGCCTTTCAAACGTAATATGACTATGCTTCACTGTAATTGAACATAAAGCAAAACCCTGCTCGCAGTCGCAGGGCACGGCGTCATATAACGCGCTACTGCATGGGGTTTGATAAGTCTTATAAGCATATGCAGTCTGTTCCAAAAGCGTTGTTTGACGGTCGTTTTAACAACATTGTTGATACTTCATGCTGAAATGGCTGAATGATTTGCCAAATATTGATTTAAAATCGCAAAGACCGTTTCTAATGTTGTTTCCAATAACAGGGTGAGTTGCTGTTCGTCTGCAAGATCCATGCGGGCAAGCATAAATTGTCGCAATGGTGGTGGCAGCTGATCAGGAACCGAAGCGGCATTGCCAAAGGTTAGGCGTAAACATTGATGAATTTCGCTGAACAGCCGGTCAGCATCTTGCAGCGCTTCGGCGTGATTGGCGTTGATGTTACCGCTGGTTTTCAATTGTGCCAGAATGGCCGCAATTGATTGTCCGGTCTGGTCAAACAGGTCGCCATGTTGAAGCCGCATGCCTTGGATCAAAAGATCAAGCTCGACAAGGCCACCATCACGTGCACGCAAATGCCATTTTGATTTGCCTTTGCGGACTTTGCGGATCCGCACCAACATATTGTCAATGGCTGGCCCGATCTGGCTATGATCATGCGGCTGATTGACAATCGCGTGAATCGCCAGATGCAGTTTTTCGGTTAAATCCGCGTCACCGGCAACTGGCCGCGCTTTGGCAAGCGCCAGCTTTTCCCAAAGCCATGCATCAGCCGCAAAATAGGTTTTCAGCCGATCAAGCGATGTGGCGATGGCACCAGCTTCACCTTCGGGGCGCAACCGTAAATCAACCGGATAAAGCACGCCTTCGGCGGTTGCAGTGCTAAGCCAGCTGACCATCGTCTGCGTAAGGCGGGCAAAATAGGTTGGTGCGTTTATCGGGCGTTTGCCGTTAGATAGCGTATTCTCAGGCGCGTCATAAACAAACAAAAGATCGAGATCGG
>JADHOU010000075.1 GCA_016778825.1 Candidatus Puniceispirillum sp.
TCTGTTTGCCGTTTCTGGTTCTTGTTGGTGATGTGATTGGTGTTTTTGGCGGCTATCTTGTCGGGGTTTATCGTCTTGGCTTCAACCCGTCGATCTATTTGGCGCGAACGCTTGAATATCTTGAAGTATCGGATGTAACGCTTGGCTTGGTCAAAGCGGCGGTGTTCGGCTTTTTGATTGCGCTGATGGGCTGTTACCATGGCTATCATTCGGGGCGTGGTGCCCAAGGGGTTGGCCGTGCGACGACAAATGCAGTGGTGTCGGCGTCAATCTTGATCCTGATTGCCAATTACATTGTCACAACCATGTTTTTTGGGGGATAGCCATGGCTGTTACCCCCAAAATTGAATTATCCAGCGTTACCAAATCATTTGATGCCAATCATGTGTTAAAGGGAATCAATCTTACCGTAGCACCACAGGAATCGCTTGTGATCATTGGCACATCGGGCTGTGGCAAATCGGTTTTGATGAAATGTCTGAACGGGCTGATCACGCCTGATCAGGGAAGCATCAAGATTGATGGGCAGGAAATTTTGGGTCAGGGACGAGCCGCGCTTGAAAATTTACGGCGGCTTTTTGGCATGACCTTTCAATTTGGCGCCCTGTTTGATTCGCTACCAATCTGGGAAAATGTAACCTTTCGGCTTCGCCATCAGCAGGCGTTAGACAAGTCTGAAGCCCGCGACATCGCCGCACAAACCATTACCCAGCTTGGCCTTGCTGCATCAGTCATTGATCAATATCCAGCCGAATTATCAGGCGGCATGCAAAAACGTGTTGCCCTTGCCCGCGCCATTGTCGACAAGCCTGAAATTCTGCTTTTTGACGAGCCAACATCAGGCCTTGACCCAATTACCGGCGGGGTGATTGACCGGCTGATCATTGACGCCCGCGAACGGCTTGGCGCGACAACGGTAACCATCAGCCACGATATGGCATCGGTTCGGCGTATCGCTGACAAGGTGGCTATGGTTCATAATGGCGTGATCATCTGGGCTGGCCCCGCCGAAGCGATGAATGAAAGCGGTGTTCCCGAAGTGCATCAATTTGTTCACGGCTTGGCTGAAGGCCCGCTGACGAATGAAAAGCCTGCCGCCTCGCCCACAAAAATGGCAACATCATAATGGCGCGCAATTCACTGTCATTCGTTTGCCAACAATGCGGGGCTGTTTCGCCAAAATGGGCCGGAAAATGCGATGATTGCGGCGCTTGGAACACGCTTGTCGAGGAACGCAAAGAAGCACCATCCGGCCCAGGAAAGCGCGTCACTGGCCGCCGGATTGTTCTTGAAGCCCTTAATCTGGACAACCGCCCCGAACCACCACCGCGCATGCAATCGGGGATTAGCGAATTTGACCGCGTATCGGGCGGAGGGCTTGTACCGGGATCGGCAACCTTGATTGGTGGTGATCCGGGCATTGGCAAATCGACATTGCTGTTACAATTGACATGCAAGCTGGCGGCGGCGGGTTTGAAAGCGGCCTATATTTCGGGTGAGGAATCGGCCGATCAGGTGCGCATGCGCGCCCAGCGCCTTGGGCTGGCCAATGCCAGTGTCGAGCTAGGCACAGCGACCAACGCCAGCGATATCGCAGCCTCGATGGGTGGTCCCGACAAGCCCGACATCATGGTGATTGACTCGATTCAAACGATGTTTCTGCCAAGTCTGGATTCAGCCCCTGGCACCGTATCGCAGGTTCGCGCCACCGCACAGGAATTGATCAGAGCCGCCAAAAACAATCAAGTGGCACTGTTGATTGTGGGGCATGTGACCAAAGATGGCGCGATTGCTGGCCCGCGCGTTCTTGAACATATGGTCGACGCCGTTCTGTATTTTGAAGGCGATCGGTCACATCATTTCCGCATTTTGCGAAGCGTCAAAAACCGGTTTGGTGCGACTGACGAAATTGGCGTTTTTGAAATGGTTGAGGCCGGCCTTGCCGAAGTGCCAAACCCGTCCGAGCTGTTTCTTGCTGATCGGCGCGATGATGTTACCGGTGCGGTGGTCTTTGCTGGCATTGAAGGTAGTCGTCCGGTTCTTGTCGAGATCGAGGCGCTTGTTGCGCCATCATCACTTGCCAGCCCACGACGTAATGTTGTTGGCTGGGACTCAAGCCGCCTTGCCATGCTGACCGCCGTTCTTGAGGCACGATGCGGCGTGCCGTTATCGGGACGTGATATTTTCCTGAATGTGGCTGGTGGGCTGAAAATCTATGAAACAGCTGCCGATCTGGCGGTTGCCGCCGCGCTTATTTCGTCGGTAACAGGTCGCCCCGCACCGAAACGGACGGTGTTTTTTGGCGAAGTCGCCCTATCGGCTGAATTGCGGCAAGTGGCACAAGCCGAAGCAAGGCTTAAAGAAGCCGCTAAGTTGGGATTTGAAAATGCGGTCATGCCGCGCCCACGCAAATCAATTGGCAAAACCACTGGCATTTCAATGGCGCAACCAACGAGCTTGGCCGAATTGATTGAAATTATGGGTGGTATAAGTTGACGCTCTATCGCATAATCCGAACGTTTTGCTGTAGGGCTTTTCCTGCAAAAGGATTTTCATGATCGATTTTGCAACATTGACGTTGGTTGATTACGGCATTTTTCTTGTGTTGATATTGTCAGCGATCCTATCGACTTTACGCGGTATGACGCGTGAATTGCTGGGGCTTGCTGGCTGGGTTGTCTCGATCCTTGTTGCCAATTTCACCGCACCCATGATCGAAACCCCAATCATCGATTTTCTTCAAGTCAAAGGGCTTGGAGCAGCGCTGGCATGGGCTTTGCCCTTTGCCGCATCGGTTGTGATCTGGTTCATTCTGGCAAGCCTGCTAGCCCCGGGCCTGAAACGCGTTGGATTTGGCAGCCTTGATCGCTGGCTTGGCGTTTTGTTTGGGTTTATTCGCGGCTTTGGTCTTGTGCTGATTGTGTTTGTTGCTGGGGTCTTTGCCTTCGAAGGGGAAGATAATCTGCCCAATATCATCAAGGAGTCGCAAACCACCCCTGCCTTGAGCCGCAGCGCGCATTATTTCTCTGGCTTTGTGCCGAGAGATTACCGCGACAAATTGATTGATAATCTGACCTATCGCGCCCCTTTGACCACAAATTCGGTATCGCAGAGCTTTGACGCCCCAATCGAGGCTGGTAAAGATGCCCTTGATAATGGCATGAAATTATTAAGTGACGAAAAGGCCAATTAGCAGAACAGACATTTCGCACCAGCGCAGATATAACTCGTGATTGCGGATATATCCGTATTATCGCAGATATATCGCATCATTGAAAATCTGGCACGCCTTGACGCAAACCAGTGTTTTGGTTGATAAGTCAGCGCATGGCGGGCGTTTGAATGCCATTTTAACCGTCGTGATTTTAGGACATGGATTATGAGTTTGGTAACGACCCACCCTTTTGACGATGATCATTTGCAAGAAGAATGTGCGGTTTTCGGCATTTTCGGCACCGATGAAGCCAGCATCAACACCGCCCTTGGCTTGCACGCGCTCCAGCATCGTGGACAAGAGGCCGTTGGCATTGTTAGCTTTGACGGCAAAACCTTTTTCGCGCATCGTGGGCTTGGTCATGTTGGCGAGAATTTTGGCGCTGGCTCGTCACATATCGCCAATCTTGTTGGCCATGTGGCGATTGGCCATAACCGCTATTCAACCAGCGGCAATTCTAACGCATTGTTGGAAATCCAACCCTTTTCATCAGAATTGGCCTTTGGAGGCTTTGCCCTTGCTCATAATGGCAACCTGACCAATGCGGCGCGCCTAAGGTCATCACTTGTTGAAACCGGAAGCCTGTTTCAATCATCATCAGACACCGAAATCATCGTTCATCTTGTTGCCAGATCACATCAAGACACAGTGACTGACAGGTTGATTGACGCGTTAAAACAGATTGAAGGTGCCTATTCACTGGTCTGTGTTGCCAAGGATATGCTGATCGGCGTTCGTGACCCGCTGGGCGTGCGGCCGTTGGTTCTTGGCAAACAGGGTGATGCCTATGTTTTGGCATCCGAAAGCTGTGCGCTGGATATTGTCGGGGCTGAGATCGTACGCGATCTGGATCCGGGCGAAATGGTGGTCATCACCAAAGCCGGCATCAAATCAATTAAACCATTTCCAGCCCAAAAAAGCCGGTTTTGCGTTTTTGAATATATCTATTTTGCCCGTCCGGACAGTGTTCTTGAAGGGCGCGGCGTCTATCATGCCCGCAAAGCCATTGGCGCTGAGCTTGCCAAAGAATCACGCGCCGATGCCGATTTGGTCGTGCCAGTTCCTGACTCGGGTGTACCGGCTGCGCTTGGCTATGCTGAGGCGGCGAAAATTCCTTTTGAGTTTGGCATTATTCGTAATCACTATATTGGCCGCACCTTTATCCAGCCAACCCAGAAAGGCCGGAATGACAGTGTAAAAATGAAACATAATGCCAATCCAGCAACGGTTCGCGGCAAGCGCGTTGTTCTTGTTGATGATTCGATTGTTCGCGGCACAACCTCGCGCAAAATTGTTGCGATGATGCGCGCCGCCGGTGCTGCCGAGGTGCATATGCGCATCGCCAGCCCGCCAACGACAAACCCCTGTTTTTACGGGGTTGATACGCCTGATAAAGACCAGTTGATTGCCGCCAAGTTGGATATTGACGCCATTGCCAAGGAAATTGGCGCCGACTCGCTGGCCTTTATTTCGATTGATGGGCTGTATCGTGCAATGGGCGAAGCTGGTCGCAATCCGGATGGGCCGCAATTCTGCGATGCCTGCTTTACCGGTGATTATCCGATTAAACTTGCATCCGGCCTGTCGGGAAAACGCGTTTCCCACGGCAATAGCCGTTAGCCAACCAGACGAGCACAGCATGACCCCTGATCTTCAAGACAAAGTTATTCTCATCACCGGCGCCAGCCGCGGGATTGGCCGCGCTGTGGCGATTGCCGCGGCAAAAGCTGGTGCTGAAATCATCATGACTGGCAGGACAATGAGCGCCTTGGAAGAAACCGATGATGCCATCAAGGCCGCTGGTGGCAAAGCCACCATTGTTGAACTTGATTTGGCCGATTATGCCGCCATGCCGCGTCTTGCTGCGGCAATTCACGGACGCTGGGGCCGTCTTGACGGTCTGTTGGCCAACGCGGCCATGCTTGGCCCTCTTACCCCCTTGTCACATCTTGATGATAAAGTATGGGACAGCACCATTTCGGTCAATCTTACCGCGCAATGGCATTTGATTCGCGCGATGGAACCATTATTGATTGCCGCGCCAGCTGGACGCGCTGTGCTGGTCTCATCGGGAGTTGCCGAGGGGATTGCACCTTTCTGGGGGCCATATGCGATTTCCAAGGCGGGCCTTGATGCCATGGGGCGGGTTTGGGCTGGTGAAACCGAACAAACCAATTTGCGAATCAACATGATCAACCCGGGCGGCACGGCAACTGGTATGCGGGCATCGGCCTTTCCAGGTGAAGATCCAGATTCGCTGCCGCAGCCAGATGACATTGCACCGGCCTTTTTGACGCTTCTTAGCCTCGATTGCAACGATCATGGTAAGCGGTTTGAAGCCCGCAGCATGCTAGGCCTATAGGCGGCTTGCGCGCAGGCGAAACCGGTAAGGGTCAAGCCCGCGCCAGATATCACGTGCAAGCGTGACCGGCATCCCCAATATTTCTGCGGCAAGCATATCGCCAAGCAATGGCGCCAAAGTCAAACCGCGCGCACCAAGCGCACCAAGAATGAATAAATCATCATTGATCTTACCACAAACTGGATTGCGATCAGCCGTACTGGCACGCCTGCTGACCCGCGCCCCATAGCTGGCAGGATCGGGCAAGCCGTCACCAAGCCCATGCGGCAAAAGCTGTTGATTATGAAGATGCGCGCTTGCCAAAATTTCAATATTGCCCTCGCGTTCAAAAGTAGCACCGAGCTCGTGAAAGCCATCTTGTGCCGGCGTCAAATAACCGCCAAAGCTGATGCCTGCCCGCAATCCGGCAAGGGCGGCGGTTTCCGGAACCTGGCTAACCTGCCCCGATGTAACATCAATGGCAATGCCCTGAATGGCTAGCATTTGATGCAGAGCCGCTAAATCTGCACCAGCGGCAACAACAAGCTGATCACATATTAATCGGCGTCCATCATCTGCCAAAAGGTGATATTTCGCGTCAACATGGTGCATGCCAACCACATGAAAACCAAAATGCTTTTCCGCGCCCTTGGCAAGATGATTTGTCAGGCGCATTGGATCAATCACCCGCCCCCACTGATGGACAACACCGCCAAGCGGAAGATCAATGCCAGCCTCAGATGATGCCGCTTTGGCATCAACAAACTGCATCAGATCATCCGGCCAGAATTGGGTGCGAAACTTCGCCTGACGCACGGCTTCGCGATCAGGCCAATCAAGCGAGATAACCCGGTCAGCAACGACCGCAAGCGCGGCATCACTGCAACCTGCCGCGAAAGACAGGCAATCAGCCGACATTCGGCTTGCTACATTGTGATCAACACTCAAGCGCGGGCTTTGCAGGGCCAGCCGGTTACCCGATGCGCCACCTGCAAGCCGGTCGCGGGCGTCAATGATATGCGGGGTCATGCCGCGCGCCACAAGCCCCGCCGCCACCGAAGCACCGGCAATGCCGCCGCCAATAATCCCAATTTTCCGATTGTGGGAAACTGGCTGCGGCGTCAAAGCACCAGCGCGTTTGCGGCCAACAAGCATATCGCGTTTGCGGCCAAATCCGGGGCGTTTTTCAATGGCAAATCCGGCCTCGGCCAATCGCTGGCGAACTGCACTGGCAACGGTAAAGGTGGCAAAACTGCCCCCTGCCCGCGTCAAACAGCCAATCGCCATCAATAAATCTTGATTCCATAATTGCGGATTTTTGGCTGGCGTGAACCCATCTAGAAACCACGCATCAGCCGCAAAATCGGCCTTTGCCACCGCCTCATTTGCATCCCCGTAAATCAGATGCAACCGCAATCGGCCATGCAGGAAATCACGGCGATGCAATCCGGGCCATTGTGGTGGCAATGCTGCAATCAGATGATCGCTATGACGCGCCAGATCGGGAAATGCCTGATGGCTTTGTGCCATGGCCGCAGCTGGCAATGGCCGTGATTCGAATGAGATATAGTCAATCTGGCATACCGGTTGGGTCTGATTATGCTTCATGGCCTCCAGCAAGGCCATCACCGCCAGAAAATTCAGCCCGGTGCCAAAACCAGTCTCAGCAATGGTGAATTGTGATGCGGTGGCAATTCTGTCAGCAAGATCATTCCCATCAAGAAACACATGACGCGCCTCGCCAAGCCCATTGTCTGTCGAATAATATAAATCGTCGAAATCATCAGCACGCAAAACCCCGTCACGATAG
>JADHOU010000076.1 GCA_016778825.1 Candidatus Puniceispirillum sp.
GCAAGCACTTCGTGATCATTGTCGAGTTTAACGCGAAACATCGCATTTGGCAGCAGTTCTGCTACCGTTCCTGAAAACTCGATTACGCCTTCCTTGGCCATGTTAGCCTTTCCATAGAATGAAATTGAGCCATAGACATGCGCAAATTTGGCAAAAAGGTCAAGTTTTTACTGCGACTGGCTTATTTAAGTATTTTTCCAGCTTTGATTGAATATCGTCACGCACACGCCGATAGGCGCGCAAACGTTCGTCGCGTGATCCGGTTAGTTCGGCCAGATTATCAACCGGCCAATAAAGCGTTTCACAATCCACGCTTTGCGTCAGCTCAACCGCGGCAGCATGCGCTTCGGGCGAAAAGGAAATAATGACATCGTAAAATTCAGAATCGAGGTCATCAAAAGATTTAGGCTGATGCGCCCCCATATCAATGCCAATTTCCGCCATGACCGCAATGGCAAATCCGTCTGGATTACCAGGTGCAACACCACATGAATCAACGAAAATTTCCTTTGGAAAGGTCACTTTTATCATGGCTTCGGCCATCGCCGAGCGAACCGCATTAATGTTACAGGCGAATAAGATAGCCCCAACATTCTTTTTGCCTGAGTGGCTGTCATCGACAGCTGAAGTTTGAATGGTCATATCTGGTCTTTGCCCCCTAGCGGCTTTGCAAAACACAAATCAAGGTAAAAAGGCGTCGCGCTGTTTGAAAATCGGTTTCAACCTTGCCGTCAAGTCGTGCCTGCAATAATTCCGACCCTTCATTGTGAAGCGCCCGCCGCCCCATATCAATGGCCTGAATCTGTGACGGTGATTTTGTGCGAATGGCGTCATAATAAGTATCGCAAACGTGGAAATAATCACGCATCACGCGACGCAATGGCCCCATTGCCATAAAAAACTGAATCAAGGGGGCTTCATTGGCTTGGCGAATGTCGAAATGAACATGCCGCCCTTCAAGACGAAGCGTCAGGTGAAACGGCCCTGTTTGTGACTCAAGACGGAATATATTATCTTCAAGAATGTCATAGATCGCGATTGCGCGTTCCTGTTCAGCCTCGGCGGATCGACGGGGCTTGCCAGCATCATCAAGATCAATCTTGACGAGCCGGTTTTCGTCTTTTTGTTCCCCGTCCGCAGCCATTACATCCCTACCGGTTCATTCGTATCCGCATCGATAAGGCATGCGCCCCAAGCCCTTCGGCATCAGCAAGCGCAACACCCGAAGGCGCAATCGCAGCAAAGCCATCAGCATCACATGCAACAATCGTTGTTCGCTTCATAAAATCGACAACGCCAAGACCGGATGAGAATCGTGCGGTTCGCGCGGTTGGCAAAACATGGTTCGGGCCGGCAACATAATCGCCAATCGCCTCTGGCGTATAACGGCCAAGGAACATGGCACCTGCATGCCGAATTTTGCCTGACCAGCCAGCCGCATCATCAAGCGCGAGTTCAAGATGTTCAGCCGCAATCCGGTTTGCAAGCGCTGGCATCTCATCCATCGACGAAACCGTGATTATGGCACCATTATCCTTCCATGACTGGCCAGCAACTGCGGCGCGTTGAAGCTGTGGCAACATCGCTTGTACCGCCGCCTCGACCGCATCAGCAAAATCTGCATCATCAGTAATCAGAATGGATTGCGCGGCTTCGTCATGCTCAGCTTGCGACAAAAGATCAGCCGCAATCCAGCTTGGGTCATTCTGCGCATCGGCAACAACCAGAATTTCCGAAGGGCCAGCAATACTGTCAATGCCAACTTGACCAAAGACCTGCCGTTTGGCGGCAGCAACAAAGGCATTGCCCGGCCCAACGATTTTATCAACCTGACCAATTGTTTGCGTGCCATAGGCAAGCGCGGCAACCGCCTGCGCCCCGCCAATACGCCAAACCTCGCTGACCCCAGCAAGCGACGCTGCGGCCAGCACCAACGGATTAACCTCGCCATCACGTGCCGGCACAACCATCACTCGCCGTTCAACACCAGCCACCATTGCCGGAATCGCGTTCATCAAAACCGATGATGGATAGGCAGCCTTGCCACCCGGCACATAAAGACCTGCCGCATCAACCGGCGTAAAGCGCATGCCAAGCTGAACGCCAACATCATCTTGATAGGCAAAATCTTGGGGCAATTGTTTTTCGTGAAAACGGCGGATACGGTCAGCCGCCAGTTCCAATGCGGCGCGCAAATCAGCATCAAGGCCATTTAAGGCAGCCGCCATTTCAGCTTGGCCAACCGCAAGATCGGCAACCGTTTCAGCATGCAAATTGTCAAATTTTGCAGTTAGCGCTAACAAAGCCTGATCGCCATGATTGCGAATATCGACAATGATCGAAGCAACCGCATCAAGAACATCGCTATCTGACTCGCGTTTGCTATCAAGCAGCGCGTCAAAATCCGCAGCGAAATTAGCGGAATGAAAATCCAGCCGTCGTGCCATATGCTTTTTCCACTTCACCCGCAGCCAATTGGCAGCCTACACATCATGCGATGGCTGTAAACTTGTCGGGTGTCCCGCGTCAAGATCAGCAAGCGTAATATCAATCTCATCGGTTAAGAGCCGAAGGCTTGACCCACCAGAAAATTCAAATTGAAGACTCATTCCTTCGCCTACCTGTTCTGCCATATCAATATGGCGAAGTGCAAGAAGGTTGAAAAGCGCATCTTGCCGCATGGCTGGCCAATTGTGATGCTGTACCGCCGTGACATGGCGAACGCAAATGCCGCAGAGCCGACGTTCGTGAACCGGTTTTCCATCACTGCTTGTCACCCCGTCAAGCGGCGGGATTTCCCAGCAAAACCGATTGGCGACAATAATGAACTGGTTTGTCTTGCGGTTGAATTCCATATCCGCGCCCGGAATGATCGCATCTTGCAAAAGGGCAGACACCACCGCAACATCATCTTCATCACGCGCCAAAAGGCGCAATTGTCCGGCTTGATCATGCATCCTCACGACACCTTTATCCGGCGTAGCTGTGCCCCGCAATTGCCAAGCTTTTCCTCAAGCCTGCTATAGCCGCGATCAAGATGATAAATCCGGCTAATCTGGCTTTTTCCCTCTATTGTCAGCGCGGCAAGCACCAGAGATACCGACGCACGCAAATCGGTTGCCATCACTGGTGCTGGCGTCAGAACCTTGCGCCCACGAACCATCGCAATGCCGCCATCAACCTGAATATCGGCACCCATGCGCAGCAATTCAGGAACATGCATGAACCGGTTTTCAAAAATCGTTTCGGAAATGCGCGACGAGCCGTCAGCAATGCACATCATCGCCATGAATTGCGCCTGCAAATCAGTTGGAAAGCCGGGAAACGGATCGGTTGTGATATCAGCTGCAACAGGCCGACTATTCGCAACAACCCGGATTGTATCATCAGTTTCGGTGACAATAGCACCGGTTTCCCGAAGCACCATAAGCAACGCATCAAGCGTGCGCGCCTTGGTTCGTTGCAGCATCAAATCACCGCCGGTCATCGCGGCGGCAATGGCAAAAGTGCCAGCTTCGATCCGATCGGGAATCACCGTATGCGTTGCCCCATGCAATTCATCAACACCTTCAACCGAAATAGTGCCAGTGCCATGTCCGGTAATTTTGGCACCCATCGCATTCAGACAATTGGCAAGATCGATAATTTCGGGTTCGCGCGCAACATTCACCAATTCGCTTGGCCCTTTGGCAAGTGCCGCCGCCATCAGTGCATTTTCGGTTGCCCCAACCGACACCATCGGAAACACCACGCGGCCACCGCTTAAACCACCAGGTGCGCGCGCCTGAATATAGCCATCGGCAAGCTCAACCACCGCGCCAAGCCCCTGCATTGCGCGAACATGAAGATCAACTGGCCGTGTGCCAATGGCACAGCCTCCAGGCAAGGATACGCGTGCCTCACCATAACGCGCCAGCAATGGCCCAAGAACCAGAACCGATGCCCGCATTTTACGAACAAGATCATAAGGCGCATCATATTGCCAAGCGCCACCACGCATGGTGACAATTTCACCATCGCGCGTAACATCAACCCCAAGATGGCGAAGCAAGCCTTCCATCGAAATCGTATCGGCAAGTTCAGGCGCATTTTCCAGAATTAATGGCGCATCGGTAATCAAACCAAGGCATAGCAGCGGCAAAGCGGCATTTTTTGCACCGCTGATAATAATATTACCATGAAGCGGCTTGCCGCCGTCAATTTCCAAACCATCCATGCGCCTGCTAGCCTTTGCTTTTGGGTATTAAAACAGGGTTTCGCGATTGGGTCATCTACCCATCACCCTTTGATGAATTATCTGTTTTCATCAGCGCAATCATGCCGGTTTCGGCTGTGTCGATCGCGGGTGCTTTACGGGCGCGTGCTTGTGCTTTACGGCGATGAAGATTGTCGCGCAAAGCCTTGGCCAGCCGGTCTGCTTTTTCCTGCTTGGCCTGTTCTGCGGCGGTTTTACCGGCTTTCTGATCACCACCCACGATTGGCGTTCCTATCTTAATTTTCTATCTTCGACTATCATGTTGTCAGCCGTCATTAATTCAGTGAGGCAGCATGGCCTATCGGATAAACATTTTACCAAAGCTGTCAATGTCATGGCCTGTATTGCCTTGCCATAATCCGCCCATCTCATCTTCCAAATTACCATGATGTTATGGCGGGTTTATGACCATAATCGCATAATCAGGCCATTGATTGTTACCTTGTTTCAATTTATAGGCCGCTTTTAAGATGAAATCCAGCAAGGATAGGATCGCCATTATGGCAAAGAAACAAACAGGACATTGGACATGAAACCACCAACGGTAAAACGGCTGCTGCTTCCGGCAATTCTACTTGCCGGATTAACCCTGTTTTTTGCCAGTGGTGCCAATGAGATCATAAGCTGGGACTTTCTTGGCACGCATTACGCCGCCATTAAAACCTTTGCCGGTGATCATATCTGGCTTAGCTATCTTGTCTTTTTTTGCAGCTATGTTTTGGCCGTTGCCTTTTCCTTGCCAATTGCCAGCTTGCTTACGCTTACCGGCGGTGCAGTTCTTGGCTGGCCTGCGGTGATTCTGGTCGTCGCAGCAGCAACAACCGGCGCCGGATTGGTGTTTCTGGCAGCGCGCAATCTATTTACCGATCTATTGCGCCAACGCGCCGGTGCGTTTTTTACCAAGCTTGAAAAGGGCTTTTCAGAAAATGCCTTTTTCTATCTTCTGGCTTTGCGGCTGGTTCCAGCGGCACCGTTTTGGGTAGTCAATATTGTGCCAGCGCTGACCCGCATGCCATTTCGCCAATTTATCGGCGCAACCTTTCTTGGCATCATTCCGGGGACTGCGGTTTATATTTCGGTGGTGCGCGGCTTTGATCATATTCTGGCCGCTGGCAAAACACCCGATCTTAGCGTTTTGACAAGCCCAGAGATTTCACTGCCGCTGGCGGGGCTTGGCGCTTTGTCACTATTGCCAATCTTGGTGCGGCGCTGGCAAGCGGCAAAAAAGCCAGTTGCAAAAAAACCAGCGGCAAAAGGACATCATAATGAAACAGATTGAGACCGATATTTGCATCATTGGGGGTGGCCCGGGCGGATTAAGCCTTGCTGCTGGTGCCGTGCAAATGGGGGCGCGGGTTGTTCTTTTTGAAGGCGGCCAAATGGGCGGTGATTGCCTGAATAGTGGCTGTGTGCCGTCAAAGGCGCTGTTGGCCGCAGCAAAAGCGGCATATCTTGCTAATGGTAATGCAGCAATGGGCATCACAAACACCCCGCCAAATATTGATTTTGCTGCTGTCAAAGCGCATGTGGCCGATGTGATTGCGCAAATTGAACCGCATGATTCGATTGCCCGATTTGAGACGCTTGGTGTCACTGTGATTCCGGAAATGGCGCATTTTACCGGCCCGCGCGCGGTGGCATCAGCAACGCATCAAGTCCGGGCAAAATATATCGTAATTGCCAGCGGATCACAGCCAATCCTGCCACCGATTCCGGGGCTGGATCAAACCGATTTTCACAGCAATGAAACCATTTTCGCTGATCCGGAAAAACCCGACCATCTGTTGATCATTGGCGGCGGGCCAGTTGGCGTTGAAATGGCGCAAGCGCATGCACGGCTTGGCTGTGATGTGACTTTGGTCGAGGCCTTTCGCATTATGGGGCGCGATGATCCGGCGCTTGTCGAGATCTTAAAGCAAAACCTTATCAAAGCGGGCATTACCCTAATTGAGGGGGTTGGCGTTACCAGCCTGTCACAAACCATCAAATCAGACCGCCGAACCATCACTGCCGTCCTTGCCAATGGCAAACAACTGACCACTAGTCATTTATTAATGGCGGTTGGCCGGAAACCAGCGCTTGACGGGCTGCAACTTGCCGCCGCAAAGATACGTCATGATGCCAAAGGCATTGTCACTGACCGGTGGTTACGAACAAGCAACCGGCATGTCTATGCCATTGGTGATGTTGCCGGACGACAGCAATTCACCCATATTGCGAGCTATCATGCTGGCATCGTCATCCGCAATATTCTGTTTAAAATACCGGCCAAACTGGATGATAGCGCGGTGCCATGGGTCACTTATTGCGATCCTGAGCTGGCGCATGTTGGGCTTGGGCTTGATGATGCTACGGCGCGTTTTGGCAGCAATCAGGTGATTTGTCTTGAAACCCCGCTTAGCGGCAATGACCGCGCGATTGCTGATCGCCGAAGCGAAGGCATGGTCAAAGTGGTCACCCATAAAAATGGGCGCATTCTTGGCGCCTCAATTCTGGCACCGGCCGCTGGCGAGATGATTTTGGCTTGGAGCCATGCGATTGCAACAAAGGCCAAAATTGGCAGCATGGCAAGCCTGATCGCCCCCTATCCAACCTATGGCGATGCCAGCAAACGCGCCGCTGGCAGCTTTTTCACCGCAAAGCTGTTTTCACCAGCAACCCGACGATTTGTACGATTTTTGCTGAAATTCTAAGCGCCCATTTGGCCAGCGCCGAACCGCAGCGCATGGCATTGATTTGCACGGCTATTTCCACTTGTCATTTAGGGGCAAGACTGTTAGTACCTGTCACGAATTTGCGGCACTAAACGCCGCCTCAATCTTGGCCTGTAATTTGCACAGAGCAGGATATCGTAAAGATGCTGCCATAGCTCCAGCGGTAGAGCGCACCCTTGGTAAGGGTGAGGTCGCGTGTTCGAATCACGCTGGCAGCACCATTTGCTGTAACACTTTATGTGTAACCAATTGAAATGCTTCACTTCATGTGTCTGCATGACGATTGGTGTGCAACAAAATGAGAAACAAATGTGAAGC
>JADHOU010000077.1 GCA_016778825.1 Candidatus Puniceispirillum sp.
GATTCTATATCTTGGCGTGCAATTGATCTGGCGGATGTATTGTCGCCGTATCCATATTCATATCCATGAACATGATGGCAAACGCCATTTGGATATGCACAGCCATTTGAATGATCACCCTAAACTTAACACAACCTACCGCATGATGAAGTGTCGCACGATCACAAACATGCCAACAAAAGCCCGCTTCTCGCACTGCTGGTCGGTCTGACGCATGAGGTAGGAGGGCGCTCCCCGGGCAGTTTGATGGTTCTTGTCGTCACGACAACCCATTCCATTACGCTTTCATTCCTTCATATGATTTTATTCTGTATTGGCGCCTTAGTGGGTATGGGGTTACTTACAATTGTTGTTGCCATGCCATTGTCGCTTGCCGGTACGCGAGGTGCTATTTTTGGCAATCTATTTTCAACGATAACAGCTTGTCTCCGCCTGTGGACTGGTGGCACAATTGCCGCTCAATGCCTTACACAGGTGGGCATCTATAAAACATCATCCTGTCAGTCAATCATCATCCGGAGCATCTAGATAATGTCACAATCAGAAAACACACCCGGGAAACCAGAATTCAAACAGCTATGGCCGACACAATTCATGTCGCTAAGCCTACCCGGTCATGACACGGCAAATCCGGTTCTGGCTGATCATTTGTTGGAACAGAACATCGCCCGTGACGATATGACCGTTGATTATATTTCCGACAATCTATTCATGACCGACCATCCGGCCGTGATCTGGCTTCGACAATGTTGTGATCGCGCGGTTCTAGATTACGCGCGGCATGCCGGTATTGATTATGACCTTGAATGGATTTTGCAAGGCTGGGCCAATGTGAATATGCGCGGCGATTATCACAATCTGCATAACCACCCCCATTCATGGCTGTCCGGCACCTATTATGTTTCAGTGCCCGATCAAAGCGATGCCGACACATTCCGGTCAGATTTGAATCCAAGCGCCATTAGCTTTTTTGACCCGCGCCCGCAGGCCAATATGAATTCAATCCGTAATGATGGACAGGTTGATGCCGAACATCGGCTTTTGCCAAATAATGGTGATTTATTTTTATGGCCAGCCTTTTTGCATCATCTGGTACATCCGAACATGTCGGAAATGCCGCGCATTTCGATATCTTTCAATGTCGTTTTGAAATGGAAAAACGACTATATTCCGAGATAAATTGGCTTAGGGGGCATGAAAGCCCTATTCCGGCAGGTTCCAGCGATCAAGCGCTTTGTTGTCGGAATCACGCGCATCAACCCATTTTGCGCCATCAGGCCCGTCTTCCAATTTCCAGAATGGTGCTTTGGTTTTTAGGAAATCCATAATGAAATTGGCACCGTCAAACGCCGCCCCGCGATGCGCCGAAGAACAGCCAACAAAAACGATATTTTCGGTTGTCAACATCCGGCCAACACGATGAATGACCGTGACCTTTTCCAAGGGCCAGCGTGATTTTGCCTGATCAATGATCATTTCAATTTCAGATTCGGTCATGCCTGGATAATGTTCAAGCGTCATCGCGCTCAACCCGCCACGATTTGGCAGATCGCGGACAGTTCCGGTAAAGGTGACAATTGCCCCAGCGTCACGCGATTTCAGCTTTTCATGCTCAAGCGCAATATCAAAATCATCTTCGGTTATTCTTACGCTCATTTTATCCCTCACCTTATGACCGGCCTAAAGGCCACGTTCATGAAATGGCAGAAAATTCAACATCAAGCCCTTGTCGACACCAGCATTTTCAAGAGGGATTTCAACAAGACCATCCGCGCCGGTCAATGATGAAATCACCCCTGCCCCTTTACGGCCATGAAGTTGCAGAACCTGCCCGTCACCTTCATCAACAAGAACAACCCGTAAAAATTCAGCACGACCCGGTTTTTTGCGATGCGTAAATCCGGCAGGAACGCCAATTTTTAAAATCGGCTGAACAATGCCACCCAAGAGACACGTCAAAACCGGATTGATCAATAAGCGCGTGCAAACAAAAGCCGCAACCGGGTTTCCAGGAAGGCAGAAAATAAGCTGTTTTCCACGCCGCCCCACTGCCATTGGCCGCCCGGGCTTCATTGCCAAACGCCAAAATGCACAGCTCGCCCCAACTTGCCGCATGGCCTGCTGGCTATGATCTTCAATGCCGTCTGACGCACCGCCTGACGAAATGACAACATCAGCCATTTGCAAAGCCTGTTCATAAACATCGGCAAGCGCATCCAGCCGATCAGGAACGATACCGCAATCAATCAACTCAATCTGATTGCTTTGCAACATGGCTTTCAGCATCGGACGGTTCGCGTCGAAAATTTGTCCATGCGCGGCGTCAGCACCAGCGGCCACAACCTCATCACCTGTTGATATAACGGCAACGCGAAGGCGGCGAGCAACCTCTATTTGTGCTGTTCCCGATGCGGCAAGCTGGCCTATCAAAGCTGGCGTAATCACTTGCCCCTTGGTGATAACAATCTCGCCTTTGGCCAGATTTTCACCAGGCGGGCGCATATTGCTTGCCTTTGATAAATTCGCCGCAATCACCACTGCATCGCCGGTACGAGTGCAATCTTCATGCATGGCAACGCAATCAGGGCCAGACGGCATAACCGCACCAGTGTAGATTTCAATGGCTTCCCCAACACCGATCACCCCATCAAAAGGATGTCCAGCCCGCGCCACACCAATTATTTTAAACGGTTTATCAGGCGCTGCGGCCAGTTCCGCCGAATCAACACCATAACCATCAACTGCAGCGTTATGCGTTCGGGGCAAATCAATCAAGCTGGTAATGGTTTCAGCGGCGATCCTGCCACATGCATCATCAAGTGCCAAAATTTTGGTCGCCGTAATCGCATCAATGCTGGCAAGCAATTGGCTTCGTGCCAGATCAATGGGAATGGGAGCCGTCCGTTGGTTGGACATGGCCCTAGCTCGCCTGTTTCAACTTTGTTTGCACCAGAATAAAAGCCGCAATTCCGGCAACATCTTCAAGGTTGAAGAACGGTAATGGACATTCCAGAATCGGCTCATCACTTGCTAAGGCAATCACCAGATCGTCATTTGGATAAAGGTGTGATTTACCAATAGATGGCCGGTGAACTTCTATTTTTTCAATAGGATAGCTTTTAAAGCCTTCAACAAGAACCAGATCAGCTGGTGCCAATTGGTCAAGCAGAACGGATAGATCAGGCTCGCCTCTTTCGCCATGTTCAATAAAATGCGCCGACCGATAGGCCGATGACACTAGAACCTGCCGCGATCCTGCCTCGCGATGGCGATAGCTATCTTTTCCCGGGTGATCAGCATCAAAATGATGATGCGCATGTTTGATCGTGGCAACGTCGACCCCGCTAGCGCTGATATGGGAAATGACTTTTTCAACAAGCGTGGTTTTGCCTGAACCAGACCAGCCCGCAAACCCGAATATGGCGCCATGCCTACCGGGACGGATAAGACGCGCCTCAGTCATCGGCTAGCCTCCGGTTACATTCATATGCCGCGCAACTGCCGCATTTGGCGCACGCCGGCTAATGACAAAATCATGCCCTTTTGGTTTCCGGCTAATGGCTTCGATAATGGCATCGCGCAACCCGTCTTCGCCATCATTACGAAGCGCCCTGGCAAGATCAGCATTATCATCCTGACCAAGACACATATAAAGCTGGCCAGTACAAGTCACCCGAACACGGTTGCATGATTCACAAAAATTATGTGTCAGCGGTGTGATAAAGCCAAGGCGGCGACCGGTTTCTTCAACCGTCACATAGCGCGCCGGCCCGGGGGTTTGGAAATTATTATCGGTCAGGGTGAAACGTTTTGACAATTCGGCACGCACTTGTGAAAGCGGTAGATATTGATCTACACGGTTTTCATTGCCGATATCACCCATTGGCATAACCTCAATGATGGTCATGTCAAAACCTTGATCGCCGGCCCATGCCACCATATTGCCGAGATCAAATTCATTGACGCCTTTTAAGGCAACCGCGTTTAGCTTGATCGCAAGTCCGGCACGTTTTGCAGCTTCCAGCCCTTCAAGAACATTATCAAGATCGCCCCAACGGGTAATTTCGCGAAACCTATCAGGATCAAGCGTATCAATTGAGATATTCAGCCGCTTAACGCCAGCATCAACAAGTTCATCCGCCATTTTATGCAATTGGCTGCCATTTGTGGTGATGGTCAACTCGTCAAGATTGCCTGCTTTTACCTCGTTACCAAGATTGCGGACCAGATGCATGATATTGCGGCGCACCAAAGGTTCACCGCCGGTTAACCGAATTTTGCGTGTACCAAGAGCCATAAAATTGCGGCAAACCTGTTCCAACTCTTCCAACGACAATAATTCAGCCTTCGGTAAAAAGGTCATATGTTCGGCCATGCAATAGACACAGCGGAAATCGCAACGGTCGGTAACCGACACACGGATATAATCAACCGTCCGGCCAAATGGATCGATAAGGGTTTTTGGCAGTACTACATTATCCATAATTTAAATATAACCTCTGTTCCCAAGGCTGATGAAGTATCAGCTTTTAATTGTAGCATCAGTCACATGACTTTTACCATAGAGAGACCTGTCCAATGAAGCTAGTCAGACCGGACAAGAATTTTTAGGCTAAAACTGAACCCCTACCTTTAAATGCGACGCTAAGCTTTGCTGAATAAGCGACACTGAAATGGCAAAATTCACACCGGCATCAATATCTGCTTCTTTGGTAAAAATACCATTAACCAAACCTACCAACCGGCCTTGTGGATCAACCAAGGCTCCACCAGACATCCCTGGATTTACCGCCGCATCAGTCTGGATAAAATCTTCGATTTCATTAAACCCTATATTAGAACGTCGCACAGCAGATACAATACCGCAGGTCATTCCTGTGCCAAGACCAAAGCTGTTGCCAAGTGCGCAAACATGGCTTCCGATCAATGGCTCATCTTGCCGAATTGCAATGCCAGTGCCGATCAGTTCGGTTCGCAGAATGGCAATATCACGTCTTAGGTCAATTGCATGAATCATTGCGGTAGCAATATTTCCAGAAAAATCAATAATTTCAATTGACTCAGCAGCATTCACAACATGGGCAGCAGTCATGATAAAGACCGACTCCGCCGCGCCATCAATGCTGAAATAGATGCCGCTTCCAGCCGGTGCTGTTCCTTTTGGCGCGCCAAATCCCGGGCGGTCATACCCTGGCCAAACGGGGTTAACCTCCACGACAGATTTTTGAGCTTGTGCCCACGTCCGTTCACCATGCTCTGCCTTGGCAGCATTGTCAAACAGGCCTAGAATGATGGCTATCAGAGCAAAGATAATCTTCCGTTGAAATTTTGCATCTATTAGGTGATTTACCATCGAGGTTCCCATAAAACGATCAAAGCCAAAAAATCATTTATCACCGCGTTTCAAGATCGGCAATTTTCGCATGATCCGACTTGTTTTCGGTTCTATTGTCGCCAGCCTGTTGATGATTGTCCCTGTTCAAAATGTCGCAGCAAACCGACCATCCAACAACCATAGCTTTGCACAATTTTGCAGCGATTTGCAGGCAAAAGACGATTTCACCACGAATCCGGAAGAAATTGCCGAATTTGCCACCAAATTTGCCATAAACAATCAATGGCGCTTCGAACATCACCAGCTTCGTCAGCGCGGCCCCGCAACCCGCTTGCAATTCATCTTTCAAACCGATCAAAAAATGACGGCAAAGCTGTGGACGGTTTTCATGTCGGGCAGTTTGCGCACAATGCGCGGCGAGATTTTACAAGGCGAAACACCCCTTTCACTATCTGTCTTTACCCGCGATTGTATGATGATTGAAACGCGGCAAATCACCTATCTTGATGATGGCCGCATGCAATATGTGACTGTTAAAAGACATGGCCAGCCAGCTGATAAGATATGGATCAACCCGCCGTCAATGCGGCCAACAGCCCCCTCTAAAACAAAACCGAACCAGCATCTTAGGATTGGGCATATTGATTCAGGAATCGATTATCGGCGTCCTGCATTTCAACAATATCTAATCTATGACCGGTCCGGCGTCCTTGTCGCCCGCGACATGTGGGATGGGGATCATCTGCCTTTTGATGCCAGCCTTGGCCAAAGCCCATTTTACCCCCAAAGTCACGGAAGCTATGTTGTTGATATTCTACATAAATCCGGGGTTGGCTTCCAGATTTTGCCAGTGCGCTACCCACGTCCTGATATGGCGTTAATGGGTGATGCGGTGGATTGGTTAGCGGCGCAAAATGCCCGCATTGTGATGATGCCCCTTGGCAGTCAATCACCCGATGATTGGACATATTTTTTCGCAGCAGCGAAACGTCACCCCGAAATTCTGTTTATCATTTCGGCCGGAAATAATGGCGTTGATCTCGGTAAATTACCCATTTATCCGGCTGTAAATGCGCTTGAAAATGCGATCACCGTTACCTCGACTATGCCCGATGGCAGGCTTGCTGATGGATCAAATTTCGGAATAGCGGTCGATATTGGCTTGCCAGCTGAAAATTTATTGGCAACAGGTGCAGGTGAACTTAAGAGCATGATGTCCGGAAGCAGCTTTGCTGTGCCAAAACTAACCGCATATGTGATTTGTTTTGCGAATTCAGCAATGCCAAACCGCCTAACGGGAAAAGAGCTAGCCCAAGCAGTCAAGGCCAGCCTACGCCCCGCTAAATCAACAACAGGATATGGGCGGTTTCTATCGGATAGCAAACTCGACGAAACCTGCAAACCATATCGTCAGGATGGCAAGGTCAAGTTCAAAGACTAAGAGCCGTTGCCTGTCAGCCTTACATTTTCGCTTGAATAGACTGATGCTGTATCCATACCAGTGCTTATCAGCACATTATAGGCAACAAAGGCGATAATGATTGCAACAGCGCTGCTGACTAAAAACATTTTCATGTTAACTTCTCCAATACATGGCCATTGTCACTGCGACATAACGCCATGATGATTATCTATTTTTGTGTTGCAGATTGCAAGAACGACACAAGATCTTCACGATCTTTAGCATTTTTCATCCGCTGGATCGGCATTTTTGTTCCGGGTGTAACCTTGTCAGGCCCTTCCTCAAATAGCCGGTTAATGGTTGCTGCACTCCAAACAATATCAGATGTTTGCAATGCTTTCGAATAGGGATAGCCCTCAAGCCCGCCAGCCTGCCGACCAAACACACCAAACA
>JADHOU010000078.1 GCA_016778825.1 Candidatus Puniceispirillum sp.
ATCTGTTGATGGAGTCACTGCAATCAACCGTTGGTTTGGTTCATGGTGCCGAGCGAACCGATATTCGTGACGGTGTTGCCCTTAGCGTCAATCTTGAACCCGATGTAAAAAGCGGCATGATTGGCTGGCGGGCGCGTAAACATGCCGGTTTGATTGATATTGATTCGCCAGCAAGCCAGCCGGTTGACGCTTTTTGGGAACGCGTCACCCCATCTGACCTTACGGTTGGCGGGCTGGTTTTGAATCCTGATGAATTCTATATTTTGGCAAGCCGTGAATTTGTGACCGTGCCAAAAGATCACGCTGCCGAGATGCGTGCCTACGATACAAGAGTCGGCGAATTTCGCGCGCATTATGCCGGATTTTTCGATCCCGGCTTTGGCATGGCCGAGCTTGGCGCTGATGGAACGCGTGCCGTTCTTGAGGTGCGGTCGCATGATGTGCCATTCCTGATTGAACAGGGTCAAACGGTTTGCCGGCTGGTTTATGAACCAATGGTATCGGTGCCGGCAACGCTGTATGGTTCCGGCGGATCAAACTATCAATCACAAGGGCTGCGATTGGCCAAACATTTTATTCAGGACTAACCAATTGTTGGTTGGGCATTTATTGGCTGATATCTTGACAATTGTTCCAAAAATCGCGAGAGTTGTGGCCTGAATCGAGTGCCAATGCGCGCTTTCTGGGGCCACCAACGGAGATATTGCGTTGGTGGTTTGATTTTTGGATATTAATTTGGGCGTGTTTGCCAGTTTGATATAGATGGCATTACAAAGGACAAGCCGGGTGGTTTTAACATGAACCAAAAAGCCGTAGATTACGCAGCTGACTCAGCTGTGATGCAAACCTATGGACGCGCCGAAATTGGTTTTGTGCGCGGTGAGGGCTGCTGGCTTGAATCTGACACAGGTGAAAAATATCTCGATTGTGCAAGCGGGATTGCTGTTAACACGCTTGGCCATAGCCATCCGCATCTGGTCGCTGCGCTGACCGAACAGGCTGGCAAATTATGGCATACATCCAATCTTTACCGAATTCCCGGTCAAGAGACTGTTGCCAAAATGCTTGCATCGCTTTCGGGTCTTGATCAGGTGTTTTTCTGTAATTCTGGTGCTGAAGCCACCGAAGCTGCGGTCAAGATTGCCCGCCGTGCCGCCTATGAAAAGGGCGAGCCTGAGCGGATGACCATTCTGTGTGCGACAGGCGCTTTTCATGGCCGGACATTAGGCATGCTTGCGGCGACAGATAGGCCGGTTTTCCGAACTGGCTTTGGCCCGATGCCAGCCGGATTTGACCATGTTTCTTTTGGTAATTTGAATGCGCTTCGTGCCGCGCTTGGGCCGCATGTGGCGGCGGTGATGGTTGAATCGGTGCAGGGCGAAGGCGGTGCCAAGCAAGTTCCCGATGGCTATCTTGCCGGTGTGCGTGAAGCGGCTGATGAATTTGGCGCGCTGGTGATTGCTGATGAGGTGCAGGCTGGTATTGGCCGGACTGGACGGCTGTTTTCATATGAGGATACCGGAATCAAGCCTGATATTGTTGCGCTTGCCAAAGGGCTTGCTGGCGGATTTCCGATTGGGGCTGTTATTGCCAGCAAAACGGTCGGTGCGGCGATGACACCCGGGACGCATGGATCAACCTTTGGCGGCAATCCGCTGGCCATGGCGGCGGCAAAGGCGGTTCTTGAAATTCTTGGTGAAGACGGGTTTTTAGCCGATGTTCGTGACCGTGCAGCCTATCTTGATACGGCGTTGCATCAGCTCCAGACACAATTTCCGGCGATGATTGACGCGCTCCACGGGCGTGGATTTTTGCGCGGTATCCGGCTTCGTGATTCGTTCGATTTGCCCGCGCTTGTGAAACGGCTTCGTGATGACCTTCTGCTTACAGTGCCAGCGGCTGAAAATACGCTTCGGCTTTTGCCACCATTGACAATTCATCGTGATGAAATTGATCTTGCGATTGCCAAACTTGTGGCGGCATTGACCGCAATGGCCCCGCGTGACGGTCAATAGAGCGCAATAATTTTTGCCAAATATGAATGAAGGACGGGATAACGCCGATGCGGCATTTTCTAGATTTGAAAGATTTTTCGACTGACGCTCTGCAAGCGATGCTTGATGACGGCTTACATATGAAGGCAGCGCAAAAATTAGGCGAAGGCCATGCGATGCCATTGGCTGGCAAAACCGTTGCGATGATTTTTGAAAAGCCGTCAACGCGAACCCGCGTGTCATTCGAGGTTGGCGTTGTCCAGCTTGGCGGCACGCCATTGATCTTATCGGCAAATGATCTGCAGCTTGGCCGTGGTGAATCGGTTGAAGATACGGCGCGGGTGCTATCGCGTTATGTCGATGTGATTATGCTTCGCTGTTTTCAGCATGAAACGCTTCTCACCCTTGCCGAACATGCAACCGTGCCGGTGATCAATGCATTGACCCAGCGTTCGCACCCTTGCCAGCTTATGGCCGATCTGATGACGATGATCGAATATCATGGCCCGCTTGCCGGACAAAGTGTTGCATGGCTTGGTGATGGCAATAATGTTGCGGTAAGCTGGATCGAGGCGGCGGTTCGCTTTGGCTTTCAATTGCGCATTTCTGGCCCGCAAAATTACGCGCCACCTGCCGATTTATTGGCGTGGGCGCGGTCAAATGGCGGCGATATCATCCTTACCGATGAGGTTGGTCTGGCGATTGACAAGGTGCAAACAGTGGTAACCGATGTCTGGGTTTCAATGGGCAATGATGAGGGCAGTCGCCGTGCTGATTTTGCGCCATTTCAGGTGAATGCCGAATTGATGAAGGCCGCCGCTGGCGATGCTATTTTCATGCATTGTCTGCCAGCATGGCGTGGCATGGAAGTGACCGCCGATGTTATTGACGGGCCGCAATCAGCAGTCTTTGACGAAGCCGAAAACCGGCTTCATGCCCAAAAAGCCATTCTGGCATGGTGCGTTTCGGGGAATTAGACGCAAATCCCCGAGCAGCCGCGACGGCTGATGTGAGTTGCTGTTTTAGGATGTAATGATGTTGAATGATAATTTACCGGCCGATGCGCAGATTCTGCCTTTTTATCTGGCTGACGGTTCGGATGATGTTGCGTTAATTCGTGGCCGTATGGCGTCGGTTGGCCGCCCTGCCAATAGCATTCTTGAGCGCCATGGCTACCCGCCGCTTGTGGCAACCCTTCAAGCCGAGGCTTTGGCATTGGCCGCTTGTTTATCCAGCACCTTGAAATTTGATGGTGTGTTCACGCTTCAGGCCAAAGGTGATGGTTTGGTTCGCACGCTATTTGCCGATATTACCGAGGCTGGCCATCTTCGTGGCTATACTGCGATGGAGGATAATCCAACCGGTTTTCAAATGGTGGCTTTGGCACATGATCCATCGGGTCCGGTTTGCCTTGGCCCATTAATGGGTAGAGGCTATATCGCCTTTACCGTTGATGATGGCACCAGCAATGGCCGCTATCAGGGGATTGTCGAACTGGATGAACGGCATCTAAGCGACGCGGCGATGCGGTGGTATAAAAATTCAGAACAGCTCGATACGATTGTTGTTTGTGCTGCTGAACATGGGTCAGATGGCTGGCAGGCGGCGGCCTTGATGTTGCAACGGATTGCGGCTGATGGTGGCAAGGATGATGTTTCCAGCATGCCAAAAACCAATGAACGGGCTCGCACCGCCAGTGATGATGCGTGGCATACGGCGAAAACCTTACTTAGCTCGATCACCCGCGGTGAATTGCTTGATCCGGCCTTGTCGCCAGAAGATATTATTTTCCGCCTGTTTAACAGCATGGCTCCGCATAGCGCACCTGCGCGTCCAGTGCTTGATCAATGCCGCTGCAATGTCGAAAAGATCGAATCAATGCTTCAACAATTAGCACCAGATGACATTGATGACATGGCTGACCATGATGGGAATCTGACGGTTACTTGTGAATTTTGCAAAACGCATCGTGCCTATCATAAGAATGCGATTCCGCGTCCTTAATTTTGCGCCAATGTTTGCAAGACATTGATAGCGCCGTTCCAAAAATTGCGGCATAGTTGCAAAATTGCAAGGTGATCAAAACGCATTTCAAAAACCCCATAAATGCGTCATAAGCTATGATCAGGGTGCCGATTCAATTATTATGAGAAAAAGGGCTTTGACGATGTTTTGTTCAAAAATGATGACAGTCTTGGCGTTGGTTCTGGCCGGTGGGCTTCTTGCCGCCTGCAAAACAGGAACAGCAACGCCGCCGCCACAGATTTTTTCGGTAGATACTTATCAGCCGTTAAACCTTAATGCCCGCCGTCTTGAAATTATTGATAGTTGGCAGATGCCGGTTGCCGATCCTTATATCGGGCATCGGGTAAGCCCGTTGCCAAGCACCATTCTTGCCGATTGGGCATCGCATGTGCTTCGCCCTGCTGGTGGCAGTGGCGAGATTATTTTCGACATGAAACAAGTTGCTGTGACGCTGACTGATTTGCCTGCGAAGGTTGGAATTGATGGTTTGCTCACCGATCAGCAAAGCCGCAAAATCACCGCTGAAATCAAAGCCAAAATCATGTGGCTTCAGCCGGTTGGCGGCACACAGGCATTGGCCGATCTAAGCGCCACACATTCGATCACAATTCGTGAATCAGCCACAGCAAATGAAGTTAGTAAGGTTGTCAATGAAGCGATGAAGGGTGCGCTCGTCCGGCTGGATAGCCAAACCCGCAAGGAATTGGCAACCATTGAACGGATTATTCTGCCCTAGGGATTTTGGCACGATATCTAGCGCTGCCAAAAGGCCGGATTGAGCATTACCAGAACAGTAAAGATTTCTAGCCGTCCCAAAAGCATGGCAAAGGACATGATCCATTTTGCGCTATCTGGAAGTGTCGAGAAATTGCCATCAGCGCCAATCACTTCGCCAAGACCCGGGCCAACATTACTGATTGATGTTGCGGCACCTGACAGCGCCGTGACAAAATCAAGCCCGGTCATGCCTAGCATAATCGCGATCAGCACAAAGCCAAGAATAAAGAGATAGAAAAACCCCATCACCGAATCCATGACCTCGACCGAAACTGGCCGTTTATTGTAATAGGCAAGTACCACCGCGTGCGGGCGCAGCAAGCGACTGATCTGCACCTTGGCGGTACTGGCAAGAACCTGAAGGCGAAACACTTTGATTCCGCAGGTGGTTGACCCGCCACAGCCGCCAATGAACATAACGATCAACAGGATCGTTGTTGCAAAACCGCCCCATGCCGAAAAATTGGCGCTCACATACCCTGTGCCGGTCATGATCGAAACACCGTTAAAGCTGGCTTGGCGTACGGCCTCGCCAAACCCCAAACCGGTTTGCATCAAATGCCAGATCAATAGTAGAACAAGCCCAACAGCAAGGATTAAGAACCAGCGCACTTGCGGGTCATTCAACAAGCTTCGCCACCCGCCGCGTACCATCGCCAGATAATGCGCAAAAGGCAGGCTGCCAACAATCATGCCCGTGATGATAATCCATTCGACAGCAATCGAGTCAAATGCCCCAATTGACGCTGTGCGGGTTGAATAGCCGCCAGTGGCAAGGGTTGTCATTGAATGCGCAACCGCATCAAACATATCCATGCCCGCCAGCGCCAGCATCACCGCCCAAAGCGCGGTTAGTCCGGTATAGACAAGGCCGATACCGCCAGCAAGCTGGGTCGCCCGTGGCACAACATTTTCAGCCCGTTCATAGGATTCGGTTCGAAATAGCTGCATGCCACCAACCGACAACATTGGCAAAACGGCCATTGCCATAACAACAATACCAACCCCACCAAGCCATTGAAGCAAGGCACGCCAGATCAAAATTCCGTGGGATGCCTGTTCGATTTCAACAAGGATGGTTGATCCAGTTGTTGTGATCCCTGAAACCGATTCAAAAACCGAATCGGTAAAGCTAAGGTCAAGCTCGCTGAACATAAACGGCAAAGCACCAAAAATGCTGATCATCACCCATGAGCCGTTGGTCAGCAAAAACGCCTGCCGAAGCCCAAGATCAAGCGAATCGCGCTGGTTTGTTGCAAGCCATACCGACACGCCAACAAAGCCGGTCAATAACGCCGACAATGCAAAAACCTGCCAATCATCAGATCCGGCATAAAGATCAACACCCATTGGAATCAGCATGGCCGCTGCCAAGATGGTTGCCAGAAGTCCCAGAATATTTAGCACGGGTGAAAGCTGCATGATGATCCGGTTGCGGTTACAATTGGCGGCTTATGCGTTGGTGGTGTCCTATGCTGGGGTGCCTTATCACTAGCCTAGTTTTGTTTGATCAAGAAAGCGCCGGCTAAGGGCTTCATCCTGTTTAAACACACCGGTAAATCTTGTGGTGATCATCGAAACATCGGGTTTGCGGACGCCGCGTGTTGTCATGCATTGATGCTGCGCGTCAATCAGCACGGCAACCCCTTTTGGCTGCAAAACTTTCTGGATGCAATCGGCCACCTGCGCGGTCAGGGTTTCTTGTGTTTGCAGGCGATGGGCAAAGCCATCAAGAACCCGCGCCAATTTGGAAATGCCAACAACGCGCCGGTTGGGCATATAGGCAATATGGGCAACACCCAAAATAGGCACCAAATGATGTTCGCAATGGCTTTCCATCCGGATATTGCGAAGCATCACCATATCGTCATAGCCTTCGATTTCTTCAAAGGTGCGCGCCAGCATCTGTGCCGGATTTTCGTCATAGCCGCTGCAGAATTCTGACCAGGCGCGGACGACTCGTCCTGGTGTTCCGGCAAGCCCTTCACGGGCGGGGTTTTCGCCAATCCAGCGTAAAAGAACATCAACTGCCGCTTCGGCTTCCTGCCGGCTTGGTTTTTCAATTACTGACCGGTCGGTTGAGGCATCATTTATCTCAGATCCGCCTTTGGTCTCGCCGGTGTCATAAGGAGTCATCATGTGTATAGCCAAACCATTTTGAAACTGCCGCTGCCTGAGTATATGACGAAAACAGTCCCAAAATGCAACTTTAATTGGCAGAAACTTTCAGAAACAATCAACTGGCAAATCACGCGTCACGTGCGTAAACCAAATTATCAATTTTTCGTTTAAAATCAACATGCCAATCGAAAATTTACCTAATCACGATAGATTATGCCTAACCAAAGAGATGGCATTATGCGG
>JADHOU010000079.1 GCA_016778825.1 Candidatus Puniceispirillum sp.
TCAATGATAACTGTATCAACTGCAAATATACTGATTGTGTTGAGGTATGCCCTGTCGATTGTTTTTATGAGGGCGAGAATATGCTGGTTATCCATCCCGATGAGTGCATTGACTGCGGCGTATGCGAGCCAGAATGCCCGCCTGAAGCAATTTTGCCTGATTCAGAGCCGGAAGCTGAAAAATGGCTTGAGCTAAATCGCGAAATGTCAGAAATCTGGCCAAATATCGGGCAAAAGATCGATGCCATGTCCGAAGCTGAAAAAATGCAGGATGAGACTGGTAAATTCGACAAATATTTCAGCAAGGCACCAGGCAAGGGCGCCTAAATTTCGGTGGCAAGCGCCAGCCTGACCGTGACGATTGCCAGTTGATTGATTTTGCCACAAAAATAAGCTATGGTAACGGCAGAAATCAGAGATGAAGCTTGTTTCGCAGTGCCATGTCAGCCTGCGTTCTAAATCTGTTGTTTATTGATACAGGCTTTGGCCAGTGCATCATCTTTGTCATGAATAGTTTTTTAAAGGCTGGTGGCAAGCAAACAAGTTTTGTTGGCTGCGGCGCTGAGGGAAAATATGGCACGAAAAAGTGAGAGTTCGTTCGAAGAGGGCGATTTTGTTGTTTATCCAACACATGGTGTTGGGCGAATTTTGGGTACTGAAGAACGTGAAGTCGCCGGTATAAAGCTCGAAATGCTGGTTGTGCGCTTCGAACATGATCGAATGACATTGCGGGTGCCGATGGAGAAAGCGCGTGGCCTTGGTTTGCGAACTTTGAGTTCGAAAAAACAAATGGAACAGGCCATCACCACATTGCAGGGCAAAGCCAAAGTGCGCCGCACTATGTGGTCGCGTCGTGCGCAAGAATATGAAACAAAAATCAAATCAGGCGATCCGGTATCAATTGCCGAGGTCGTGCGCGATCTTCACCGCCGCACCAACCAATCCGAGCAATCCTATTCTGAGCGGCAAATGTATCAGGCCGCGCTTGAGCGTTTGGCCCGTGAATTTGCGGCGATTGAAGAAATTGATCAGGATGCGGCGGCGCTTCGTCTTGAGGATCTTATGGACGCTGCCTAGCATTTCGATCCGGCATGACGTCATTATGCCCAACGGGTTTTGCCGATCGGTCAATTTTGCATACGGGCAGCTTGGCTGCCCGTTTTGCCGCGTCGGGTTGTGATTGCTTTTAATGGGGTCTTGTCATGGTAAATGCGTTTATTCAGGAGCGTGAATTATTTCCCCCGGCAATGCCGTTCCGAAGTGGTTTTCTGCAACGTGACAAGCATGAAATCTATTATGAACAATGTGGCAATTTAGATGGCCAGCCTTTGCTGTTTTTGCATGGCGGGCCTGGCGCGGGAATTGCACCGGCACATCGGCGGTTGTTTGACCCAAAGCGGTTTCATGTGGTGCTGTTTGACCAAAGAGGCTGTGGGCAATCACGTCCACATGCCAGCCTTGACGATAACCAGACTGATACGCTGATCGGCGATATCGAGGCGCTTCGCAAATCGCTTGATATCGACAAATTTGTTTTATTTGGTGGCTCATGGGGAAGCACCTTGGCGCTTGCTTATGCGATTGCCTATCCTGAACATGTCATGGGGCTGATTCTGCGAGGTATCTTTCTTGGTACGCGCGCCGAAGTTGATTGGTTCTTGAATGATATGGGGCGGTTTTTTCCCGAAGCCCATGACCGGTTTACCGGCCATCTTGATGCGGCTGAACGCGATGATTTGCTGACAAACTATTTCAAACGATTGATTGATCCTGATCCGGCTGTTCATCAAAAGGCGGCTGAATTTTGGGCTTCTTATGAAACCTCCTGTTCAACCTTGCGCGCCGGAAACCGACATATGGGCGGGGTGAGTGCTTTGACGATGGCGCGGATCGAGGCGCATTATTTTGTCAATGGCTGCTTTATGCCCGATAATCACATCATGGATAATGTCGGCCGGATTGCACATTTGCCAGCAACCATCGTTCAAGGACGGCATGATGTTATTTGCCCCCCGATTACGGCAAGCCGTCTAGCGGCAAAATGGGGTCGCAAAGCAAAATTGGAAATTATTGATGCTGCGGGTCATTCGACCTTTGAGAGCGGCATTGCACATGCGCTCATGGCGGCGCTTGAAGAAATCTAGCTAAATTCCTGTTGTCGATACTGTCACAATTTCATAAAAGCGGTATGTGATACCGCCGAGGGCAATCTGGCCTAATCAAAATGGCTGGTTTGCGTTGGTGGTTTTTGCCTTTTTGGGATAGAGGTGCCTTTTTATGGTTATCTCGAAGGATGATATCGTCAAAAGAAATTTCCGTATTACCAATAATAATGCAATTGATATGCATGTTGGCAAGCGTGTGCGTCAGCGCCATACGCTTCTTGGCATGAGCCAAGAACAGCTTGGTGCCGAGCTTAATTTTACCTTTCAGCAAGTGCAGAAATATGAGCGCGTCGCAAATCGGATCAGCGCATCAAGGCTGTGGGATATCAGTCAAATTCTTGATGTGCCGATCAGCTATTTTTTCGATGATATGTCGGAAGGCACAATGCGCAGCTCTCCGCGCTGGATCAGCCGTGGCGATAATACAGACGTTTTGAATGGCGAGCAAATAAAAGACCCATGACGCGGCGTGAAACGCTGGAATTGGTGCGAACATATTACACCATCGAAAAGCCAGCGGTAGGCAAGCGGATCGGCCAAATGGTGAAATCAATTGCCACAACGCTTGCTGGCGAATAATCTAATCCCATTACACATAATGGGATAAAAAAAATGACCGATAATGCCGCCAAATCCGCATCGCTGGAAAAGCTGAGCTTCGAAGATGCGCTAAAGGAACTTGAAGGTATTGTCGCATCGCTTGAGCGTGGCGAAGTGTCACTTGATGATGCGATTTCAGCCTTTGAGCGGGGCACTGAATTAAAATCGCATTGTCAGGCGCGTCTTGAAGAAGCCCGCATGAAAGTCGAAAAAATCAAAGTGCCATCTTCGGCTGGTGCGCCCGATCAAGCCAGTGATTTTGATATGGGTGAGGCCTAGCCCAAGACATGGCCGGTTTCCAAGAACAATTGCAGCATGACGCTGCGGGCTGTGATGCTGTTTTGCAGCAATTAATTGCCGAAACAAAGGGGCCGGCAAACCGCCTTCTTGAGGCCATGCAATATGCTGTTTTCAATGGCGGTAAACGCATGCGAGCCGCATTGGTTCTCGGTGCGTCGCGGATGGCGCGTGGCGATGATGGTGATGCAGTTGCCACCAAAGGCGCGCTTCGCACCGCCGCGGCGATTGAATGTCTTCATGCCTATTCATTGGTTCATGATGATCTGCCTGCCATGGATGACGCTGATATGCGCCGCGGAAAGCCAAGCTGTCATAAGGTTTTTGGTGATGCAACCGCGATTCTAGCAGGCGATGCATTGCAAACAATGGCGTTTGAGATTCTGGCAGGCGCGGCCACGCATGACGATGCGGCGGTTCGCATTCGGCTTGTGGCACAATTGGCAGGCGCGTCCGGCCTTGCTGGTATGGCTGGTGGGCAGATGCTTGATCTTGAAGCTGAAACCCGCCCTTTTAATCTTGCTGAAACCAGCGAAATGCAAATGATGAAAACCGGCGCGCTGATTTCATGTGCGGTGATTTCCGGCGGTATTGTTGGCGGTGCGGATGACCGGCTATTGGCATCGCAGGCAGCATATGCCAAACATCTTGGGCTGGCGTTTCAGATTGCTGATGATTTGCTTGATTATGATGGTGATTCGGCGCTTCTTGGAAAACCGGCTGGACAGGATGCGGCACGCGGCAAAGCTGGTTTCGTGGCGCTGATGGGCAGCGATGCGGCAGCGGCTGAAGCCAAACGGCTTATTGATGAGGCGAATAATGCGCTTGCCCCATGGCAGGGGACTGGTGAATATATGCAAGAATTGGCGACATTCGCCATTACGCGCAAAACATGATAGTTTTACAGTCTCCGGTTTTTTAAAGCAGCGGCGGTGATTGACGAAACAAGGTCACTGATTGGCCGCGATGGCTGCTAGAATCCAGTTGCCGGTTTGCCGGTGTTAAGAATATGGGACGATAAGGTTAATGCGGACACCGTTGCTTGATCACATAAAAGAGATTGATGATGTCCGGCGGCTTTCCGAAGCTGATTTGCCGCAGCTTGCCGATGAATTGCGTACGGCAACCATTTCCGCTGTCTCGAAAACGGGTGGCCATCTTGGGGCGGGGCTTGGCGTTGTCGAGCTGACCGTTGCCTTGCATTATGTGTTTTCCACGCCAGAAGACCGCCTGATCTGGGATGTTGGGCATCAAGCCTATCCGCATAAAATTCTGACCGGTCGCCGTGACCGGATTGAAAGCCTGCGGCAAAAAGGCGGGCTGTCGGGTTTTACCAAGCGAAGCGAATCAGCCTTTGATCCTTTTGGTGCTGGTCATTCCTCAACGTCGATCTCGGCAGGGCTTGGCATGGCTGTTGCCAGTGAAATGCAGGGTATTCCGCGCAATGTGATTGCGGTGATTGGTGATGGCGCAATGAGCGCTGGCATGGCCTATGAAGCGATGAATAATGCTGGCACAAGCAATAACCGGTTGATTGTGATTTTGAACGATAATGACATGTCGATTTCACAGCCGGTTGGCGCGATGAGCAGCTATTTGTCACGGCTCATCACCTCGCAACCTTATCATTCGATCCGCGATCTGATGCGCGAAGTTGCCAGCCATTTTCCGGCAGAAATTGAACGGACAGCGCGGCGAGCTAAAGATGCGGCGCGCGACCTGATGGGCGCAAATTCGGTTTTCAGCCAGCTTGGCTTTACCCATATTGGGCCAATTGACGGGCATGATATGGCGCATTTGCTGCCGGTTCTGAAAAATCTTCGTGATTCGCGATCGCATGGGCCGGTATTGGTTCATGTTGTAACTGAAAAAGGTCATGGGCATCCTTTTGCTGGGCCATCAGCAGAAAAATATCATGCTGTTCCCAAATTCGATATTATCACCGGCACGCAGCAAAAATCGGGCGGCAATCTGCCAAGCTATACATCGGTTTTTGCCAATAGTTTGATTGCCGCTGCTGAAATTGATCCAAAGATTGTGGCAATTACGGCGGCGATGCCATCGGGTACCGGTCTTGATAAGGTCAAGGCTCGCTTTCCAAGTCGGGTTTTCGATGTTGGGATTGCCGAACAGCATGCAGTGACCTTTGCGGCGGGGCTTGCCTGTGAGGGGATGAAACCGTTCTGTGCGCTATATTCGACCTTTCTTCAGCGCGGCTATGATCAGCTTGTGCATGATGTCGCCGTGCAGAATTTGCCAGTACGGTTCGCCATTGATCGGGCAGGGCTCGTTGGTGCTGATGGGGCAACGCATGCTGGTGTTTATGATCTTGCCTATCTGTCCTGTTTGCCGAACATGGTCATTATGTGCCCATCAGATGAGGCTGAACTTGTTCATATGGTGGCAACCGCTGCGGCTTATGATGACGGGCCGAGTGCGCTTCGCTATCCGCGTGGCGAGGGGGTTGGCTGTGCTATCCCTGACGCAGGAGAAGTGCTTGAAATCGGCAAGGGGCGGATCCTGCGCGAAGGCCGTGAGGTTGCGATCCTGTCATTGGGAACCCGCCTTGGCGCGGCAAGTGAAGCGGCTGATCGGCTTGAAGGCGATGGCATTTCGGTTACGGTTGCTGATGCGCGGTTTGCCAAGCCGCTTGATATGGCTTTGATTGATCAGCTGGCGATAAATCATCAAGCATTATTGATTGTTGAAGAAGGCAGCCCGGGCGGTTTTGCTGCCCATGTCATGACCTATCTTGGCAATGCTGGCCATCTTGATGGTGGGTTGAAAGCCCGTGCGCTTTGCTTACCCGATGTCTTTATTGAGCATGATAGCCAGCAAGGCCAATTGGCTTTTGCCGGTGTGGATTGTGATGGGATTTATGCGGTGGCGCGCAAAGTGATGCCGAAACCATCGGCAAAAACCGCTGCGCCAAAGTCCAAGGAAACCTCGGCTGGTAAATCATAAATTTGCCAAATTGCGCAGCTATGCGGGGCATCAATCACGATAGGATCATCGGGTTTGGCCAAATCACGAAAAACAAAGCAAGATAACGGCGCGACCATTGATACGGCTGATCAAAAACAGCGTGCCGATGCCTTGCTGTTGACGCGTGGGCTTGCGCGTTCGCGTGATCGGGCGCGTGATCTGATTGCCGAAGGTGCGGTTCTGGCGGCTGGTGAGATCGTGCGTAAAGCCTCAAAAATGCTGGCAATTGATTGTGAAATTACGGTAACGTCGGCTGGTAATCCGTGGGTCAGCCGCGCTGGCATGAAATTGGCCGGCGGGCTGGCCGAATTTCCGATGATTGAAGTGGCTGGCCGTTACGCGATTGATATTGGTGCCAGCACGGGTGGCTTTACCGAAGTGTTATTAGCGCATGATGCCGCGCATGTTGTTGCCATTGATGTTGGCAATGGGCAATTGGCAGATCATTTAGCAACCGACCCGCGGGTGACGGTGATGGATGCCACCAATGCCCGCTATCTAAAGCTGGATATGCTTGCCGAGGCGCCCCAGCTTGTGGTTTGTGATGCGTCGTTTATTTCACTGAAAAAAGTGCTTGTGCCAGCGTTGAACATGGCCGCTGCCGGTGCTGGTCTTTTGGCCTTGATCAAACCGCAATTTGAAGTTGGCAAAGGGCTTGTTGGAAAAGGTGGCATTGTTCGCGATCGCCATCTCCATGAAATGGTGATTGCTGATATTGAGAGCTGGCTGGTGACTGAAATGGGCTGGCAGCATCTTGGAACCGCCGCATCGCCGATCGCCGGGCCCGATGGAAACCGCGAATTTCTGCTTGCTGGCAAAAATCCTGCAAAGGCAGGCTAGTCTATCCGTTTACGACAGATCAAAACTGCATTGGGCTTTGTGCCGCATTAATAGATCGGCAAGCACCAGCGACATCATCGCTTCGGCGACCGGAACGCCGCGAATGCCAACACAAGGGTCATGCCGCCCTTTGGTGACAACATCGACATTTTGATTGTCACGGTCGATTGATTGGCGCGGGGTCAAGATTGATGATGTTGGCTTGATCG
>JADHOU010000080.1 GCA_016778825.1 Candidatus Puniceispirillum sp.
GATGATGTCATTTGCCTGCCTTAAGGACTGTCTATTGTGAACGAACTTGTCTCCCTGTTTCCGCCTGCGATGCCATTGCTTGATGTAGGGTTGCTTGTAGCGGCAAGCCTTGTGACGTCTTTTATTACTGCTGCATTTGGTATTGGTGGGGGTGTTGTGCTGCTTGCCTTTTTGGCTTTGGTCTTGCCACCTGTTGCTCTGATTCCGGTTCACGGCATTGTTCAATTAGGGTCCAATGGTGGGCGTGTCGCCATAATGTCGAAGCATGTGGTTTGGCGCCCTATCTTGCCTTTTGCATTTGGAGCATTAATAGGTGCCGCTATTGGCGGTGTTGTTGTGGTTCAGCTGCCTTCTTGGCTAATACAATTAGCTCTCGGTATTTTTATCATCTGGGCGGTTTTTGCGAGGCTTCCAGCTATCCAGCAGCGCTATGTTCTTTTGGGAGGAGTGGTTTCTAGCTTTTTGACAATGTTTTTTGGCGCAACCGGTAATTTTATTGCGGCGATGGTGAAAAGCATGAACTTAGATCCTGTTCCGCATGTGGCAACCCATTCCTTGATGATGACGTTTCAGCATTTTGTAAAAGTACTGATCTTTGGCTTAGTCGGCTTTCAGTTTGGGCCGTATATGATTTTGATCATTGGCATGTTGATCAGTGGTTTTATTGGCACAGTTATTGGCAGTCGATTCCTAGCTAAAGCTGGCGGACGCTATTTCAAACTGGTGCTAAACACCATATTGTTTCTTGCTGCCACCAGATTGATCTGGGCTGGGGTCGAGGGGTTGCTGGCGCTTTAATCCAAGCGTGTTTTTAATAAGATCTTGGCAGCTTCAGCACATGCTCGGCGATATAGCTTAAAATCAGATTGGTCGAAATCGGAGCTACCTGATAAAGCCGTGCCTCGCGGAATTTGCGTTCAACATCATATTCCTCGGCAAAGCCAAAGCCGCCATAGGTCTGAACACACATTTCGGCGGCCGCCCATGATGCATCGGCGCAAAGCAATTTTGCCAAATTGGCCTCTTCGCCAGGATTTTCGCCAGCTTCATAAAGCCGGATTGATTCCTGAAGCATTAATTCGGCGGCGCGCATCTGGCTGTAGGCGCGTGCGATCGGAAATTGAATTCCCTGATTCTGGCCAATTGGCCGTCCGAATACGCGTCGCTCGCCCGAATAGATTGATGCCCGCTCAATAAACCATTTGGCGTCACCAATACATTCTGCAGCAATCAAAATCCGTTCGGCATTCATTCCGGATAGAATATAACGAAACCCTTTGCCTTCTTCGCCGACAAGGCTGCTTGCCGGAATCCGCATATCGTCAAAAAATAGCTGTGTTGATGAATGGTTCATCATTGTGCGAATTGGTGTGATGGTTAGTGATTTGCCGCGAACTTCGCGCATATCGACCAGAAACACAGACAATCCGTCAGTTTTTTTGGCGCATTGATCAAGCGGTGTTGTTCGCGCCAGTAACAGCATCAAATCGGAATATTCGGCGCGTGATGTCCAGACCTTTTGCCCATTGACCACATAATCATCACCATCACGCCGCGCGGTTGTGCGAAGCGCGGTTGTGTCGGTGCCGCTGGTTGGCTCGGTCACGCCAAAGGCCTGAAGCCGCAAACTGCCATCAGCAATCGACGGCAGATATTGCTGTTTTTGTGCATCCGATCCGTGGCGCAAAACGGTTCCCATTGTATACATTTGCGCATGACAGGCAGCGGCATTACCGCCCGAGTGGTGAATTTCTTCCAAAATAGCCGCACCAGCCGAAATGGGCAGGCTAAGGCCACCATATTCCTCAGGGATCAATGCTGATAGATAGCCAGCGTCGGTCAAAGCCGCCACAAACGCTGAAGGATAGGCGCGGTCAGCATCACAGGCCTGCCAATATTTGCCGTCAAAATCGGTACATAATTTGGCAACAGCATCGCGAATTTCGACATGATTATGCGGGTAATGAAACATGAAACCGACTTTCTTGGACAAAATATATGAAATGGTTGCGCCACGGCGCGACATCAAGCGGAAAGATGTTTTTAAGACTAATCAAAATCCCAGAATGATCAATTGTGCAATATGAAAAAATCCTTTTTTAAGGCAGTGATGGGCACAAAACCGACATGGCCAAGGATAACGGCCATTGCAACATTGAAAAAGGGGTCAGCAAGCTGACCCCTTTTTTGATTATATTTAGGATATTTTATCAGCCGCAGGCCTTTACCGCACGGCGGGTCATTTCGCCGATAAGATGCGCCCGATATTCGGCTGAAGCGTGAATATCACTCATCAAACCATCAGCCGATACTGTTCCATCGGCAATCGCATCAGCGCTGAAATTCGCATCAAGCGCGGCCTCAAGATCGCTGGCGCGAAAAACGCCATCTTCGCCAGCACCTGTCACGGCAACACGAACGCCATCGGCAAATTTTGCTACAAACACCCCAACCATTGCATAGCGCGAGGCCGGATTTGGGAATTTGACATAAGCGGCTTTTTCCGGCTTTGGCAGGCTAACTTCGCGAATGATTTCGCCCTCTTCAAGCGTGGTTTCAAACATGCCGTCAAAATAATCCTCGGCAGTGATCGACCGGTTTTGGGTGTGAACCGTGCCACCAAGCGCCAACAAAGCTGCAGGATAACAGGCTGCCGGATCATTGTTAGCAAGCGAACCACCAATTGTGCCGTGGTTGCGCACTTGCCGGTCGCCAATATGGCCGGCAAGATCAGCAATTGCCGGAATGGCTTTTTGTACAAGCGCAGATTCGGCAACATCGACATGACGCGTCATCGCACCAATGCGGATGGAACTTCCATCATCATTGATGGCGGACAATCCGCAAGCTGATAGGTCAACCAGACAATCAGGATTGGCAAGCCGTTGCTTTAACGTTGGGATCAAAGTCATGCCACCAGCCAGAAATTTACCATCTTCGGCCGATGCCATGATCGTGGCAGCGTCATCAATGTCTTTGGCTTTAACATATTTTGTTGAATACATGAATCGTCTCCTTATTCGGCTGCTTTGGTTTGCGCAGCTTGAATCGCCTGCCAAACCTTTTGTGGTGTTGCTGGCATTGTTATGTCTGTGACCCCAAGAGGCGACAAAGCATCAACGACAGCATTGATAACAGCTGGCGGTGATGCAATGGCTCCGGCTTCGCCACATCCTTTGACGCCAAGGTCATTATGTGTGCAGGCAGTCACCAGATTTTCAACCTTTAGACTTGGAAAATGATCCGCGCGCGGCATGCAATAATCCATGTAGGAAGCTGATAATAATTGCCCGTTATCATTGTAAGCCGCTTCTTCATATAGTGCCTGGCCAACACCTTGTGCGATGCCGCCATGAACTTGGCCTTCAACAACCATTGGGTTGATCAGATTTCCAAAATCATCACAACAGACCCAATCGACTAATTCCACCACGCCAGTTGCTGGATCAATTTCTACCTCGGCAATATGCGTTCCTGATGGGTAGGTGAAATTTAACGGGTCATAAAAAGATGTTTCTTCCAAACCTGGTTCGAGACGGTCATGTGGGAAATTATGCGGGACATAGGCAGACAGCGCAATCTCGCCAAATGACTTTTCCCGATCCGTGCCCATGACAGTAAATTTACCGTCCTTGAACTCGATATCGGCATCAGCGGCTTCAAGCATATGGGCAGCGATGATCTTGCCCTTGGCAATCACCTTGTCCAAGGCTTTTGATATCGCTGTTCCACCAACGGCAAGTGAACGTGAGCCATATGTGCCCATGCCAAAAGGAGTACGATCAGAATCGCCATGGACAATTTCGACTGTCTCTATGCCCACGCCAAGTTTATCGCAAACAATTTGCGCAAATGTTGTGTCGTGACCCTGACCATGGCTGTGCGTACCCGTGAGCACTGAAATGGTACCAGTTGGATCCACGCGGACAACAGCACTTTCATATAGGCCAACCCGGCCACCAAGCGCACCAACCACGGCAGATGGCGCAATGCCACAAGCCTCAATATATGTACTAATTCCAATGCCTCGACATTTTCCATTTTTCGCAGATTTTGCACGCCGGCTCTCAAAGTTTGCATAATCAATCATCGCCATCGCCCGATCTAACAGTGGCTCATAGTCACCAACATCATATTGAAGCGCGACGGCTGTCTGATAAGGAAATGCATCTTTTGGAATAAAGTTCAAACGCCGAAATTCTGCGGGATCCATGCCGACCTGTTTTGCGGCAACATCCATTGTCCGTTCCAGAAGATAGGTTGCTTCGGGTCTTCCCGCGCCGCGGTAGGCGTCAACATTCACTGTATTGGTGCAGATGCCTTTCACATTTGTGTAGATCGCCGGGATGTCATAAACACCCGAAAGCAGCGTTCCGTGAAGATAGGTTGGCGTCACCATGGCAAAGGCAGATAGATAGGCGCCAAGATTTGCCAGCGTATCGACTCTTAGTCCGGTAATGCGGTTGTTTTTATCGAGGGCAAGCTTAACCTCGCTTATGTGATCCCGCCCATGTGCATCACCAAGAAAGGCTTGGGTTCTGTCGGCGGTCCATTTAACGGCGCGTCCAAGCTTTTTTGAGGCCCATACACAAACAGCTTCTTCAGGATATACATAAATTTTTGATCCGAATCCGCCGCCAACATCTGGTGCCACAACACGAAACTTTGACTCAGGGATATTCAACATGAACGCGCCAATCACAAGGCGGGTCAGTTGGGGATTTTGCGATGTGGTAAAAAGCGTATAGCGCCCATCGCCAGTGTTATAATCGGCAACCGCAGCGCGTGGCTCCATCGCATTTGGAATCACCCGATTATTGCGAATGTCAACATTGACAATCGTTGCGGCCTTGTCAAAGGCGTCATTGGTGGCCGCTTCGTCGCCAAGTTCCCAATCGAAATAGGTGTTATTTTCCATACCATCATGGATTTGCGTGCTATCGATTGCCGTTTTCAGATCGGTGATTGCCGGCATTTCTGAATAGGTCACATCGATAAGCTCAGCTGCAGACATTGCTTGATCAAGGGTTTCGGCAAACACCGCTGCAACATGATCGCCAACATATCGCACGCGTCCATTTGCAAGGATTGGATGCGGTGGCTCAGACGGTGCCGAGCCATCTTTGTTTGTTGGTACCCATCCACAAATAGGACCGCCAAGACCATCGGCAGCTACATCTTCGCCTGTCAGAATTGCCGCGACACCAGATGCTTTTTCAGCTTTTTGCTTATTAATTGAGACAATATCCGCAAATGCGACAGGAGAGCGTAGGAAATAGACGTGAAGCTGGCCTGCCCGGTTGATATCGTCGGTGTAATTTCCTTTTCCGATTAGAAATCTTTTGTCTTCTTTACGGCGAACAGATGCGCCAATTCCCTGATTTACAGTTCCTTCTGGCATTTTATCCTCCCATTTTTCCAGCAGCGTCCTGCACTGATTTCACAATATTGTGATAACCGGTACAACGGCAGATATTACCTTCAAGGCCTTCACGGATTTCGCGTTCGGATAGGTTTTTATTTTTTTCGACAAGCTCAATCGCGCTCATCACCATTCCTGGGGTACAAAAACCGCATTGCAGACCATGATTCTCGTGGAATGCCTGCTGCATTGGGTGCAATTCGTCACCATTGGCAATCCCTTCGATTGTCGTCACTTCAGCGCCCTCAAGTTGGGCCGCCAGAATGGTGCATGATTTCGTTGATTTGCCATTTACATGCACGACACAGGCGCCGCATTGGCTGGTATCACAACCAATATGTGTTCCGGTCAGCCCCATGGTTTCGCGCAGGAATGAAACAAGCAATGTATTGTCTGGGACATCACAGCTTGTGCTGACCCCATTTACCTTCATTGTAATGGTTTGCATTTGTCTCTCCTTCGGCTGATGACTTAAAAAACAATTATTTGTTGAAAACTTTTACAATAAGGAAAAGCTTGTCTGGATTCGCTGAATTTGTAAACATGCAATTGAAATTCAGGGTTGTTGAAAAAGGGGTTTGTGAAACCAATGTTGGCATTTGATACCGTAGAGGCTGTTCAAAAAGAGCTTGGTTCTGCGGGCTATATCGCCAGTGACGGATTGGCAGTCAGCCTGTTTTTAGCCTTGGCAAAACAACGGGCGCTTTTCCTTGAAGGCGAGGCTGGTGTTGGTAAAACCGAGATTGCCAAAATGCTTGCTCATGTGCTTGATCGCGATTTGATTCGGCTTCAATGTTATGAAGGGCTGGATATTAATCAGGCTGCCTATGAGTGGAATTATGCGCGCCAGCTTGTTGAAATTCAGGCGCAGCGGCAATCTGCCGAAAATGAGAAACCGGCTTCGGATAACCTGTTTCGTGAAGATTTCCTGATCGAGCGCCCGTTGCTTCGTGCCTTGCGCGCCAATCCGCGCGGCGCACCGATTCTGCTGATTGATGAGATTGACCGTGCTGATGAGGCGTTTGAAGCCTATTTGCTCGAACTCTTGTCGGACTGGCAGATCAGCATTCCCGAACTTGGCACAATCGCCGCTGCCACGCCGCCGATTGTGATCATCACCTCAAACCGGACGCGTGAAATCCATGATGCGTTGAAACGGCGTTGCTTTTATCATTGGGTTGATTATCCAAGCCGTGAAGTTGAACACGAAATTCTTGCGCTTAAAGCACCCGAGGCAGGCGCTGTTTTGCAGGCACAGGTGGTTGATTTCGTGCAGACCCTCCGCGGCCAGCAATTATTCAAATCACCAGGGGTCGCCGAAACCATTGATTGGGCGCAGGCCTTGGTTGAATTGAACTGTGTTGCGCTTGACCCGCAAATTGTCGATTCCACTATGGGTGTTTTACTGAAATATCAAGATGACATTAGCCGTATTCAGGGAAGTGAAGCGGCGCGTATCCTATCGGAAGTCCAAGCGGCATTGGTTCAGGGCGAGCTGTCGCGCGCATGATCGAAACCGTTCCAACCCGCATTTCACATCCAACACCGAAACTTGACCAGAATATCATGTTGTTTGTGCGCTTGCTTCGCGCCATCGGCCTAAAGCTTGGATCGGCGAGCATGCTTGAGGCGATTGATGCGGCAAAAACGGTCGGGGTGGCCGACAAGGATT
>JADHOU010000081.1 GCA_016778825.1 Candidatus Puniceispirillum sp.
CTTCGTCAAGGCAATAGCCGCCGCCTGCCTGTTCCATTTGCAGGGCGTTGGCTTTTTGGTGGTCATCCATCGCGCTTGGCAAAGGCAGCATCAATGAGGCGCGGCCGGTTGCGGCAAGTTCGGCAATTGATGATGCCCCTGATCGGCTGATCACAAGATCACTTTTGGCCAAAAGATCAGGCATATTGGTGAAAAATGGTTTGATCGATGCGGTGATTCCCAAGGCACGATAACGCGCTTTTAGATTATCAATCTGTTCGGGGCGGGCTTGCTGATAGATTTTGATATTATCGCGCAATGGCGGGTCAATCATTTCCAGCGCATCCGGCACAAGCGTGCCAAGAATGATTGCGCCCTGTGATCCACCAAGAACGCTAAGAACCAGCTCATCACCAGCACAGCTTGGCCGCCGTTTGGCAAAAAAGGCGGTACGAACCGGCATGCCAGTAATATGGGTTGCCACACCATCAGGTAGATTTTTTGTTTGTGGCCAGCTAAGCGCGATGAGTCGCGCCCGGGCGGCAAGGGCGTGATTGGCGCGTCCAAGATAGGCATTTTGTTCATGCACCATTACCGGTACGCCGAAAAGACGCGCAACCAAAAGCGGTGCAAAAGATGGATAGCCGCCAAAGCCGATCATCACCATTGGCGGGCGAAGCCCAATATGCCATAGGCAGAATAACGCCCCCATGCCAAGTTTGGTAAGCGCCATGATCCGGTGGAAAACGCCCGATTGAAACGGTGAGGCGGCGCTGATCACATGAAGACGAACTGGCAGTTTTTCGATATCGGCCAAAAGTGCCGCGCCGCGTTTATCGGTAAACAGACAGGTTTGATAGCCCTTGGCGTTCATGGCTTCGGCAACGGCAAGTGCCGGAAAAATATGGCCGCCTGTGCCCCCTGCGGCAAGATAGATGATGCCCGCGCTCATGACCGGCCTCCATCGGCAAAGCGATCAATCGTGGTGCGTTTGCGAGTCAGGGCAAGGATCAACCCCATGGTCAGACTGCTGGCCAGCAAGGATGAGCCGCCATAGCTGATAAAGGGAAGGGTCATGCCCTTAGTCGGGATCAGATTGACTGATGATGCCATATGAATGCTGGCCTGAACGCCAAATTGCATGACCAGACTGGCCGTGGCGATCAGACAGAAAAGCCCTTCACCCGACAAGGCGCGGGCAAAACCGCGAATGATCACAAATCCATATAGCCCCAAAAGCGCCAGACAAGCGATGGCGCCATATTCCTCGGCAGCAACGGCAAAGATGAAATCAGAATGGGCGTCAGGTAGATGCAGCTTGACAACACCATCACCCGGTCCAACGCCAAAATAGCCGCCTTCGGCAAAGCTTTCTTTGGCGCGTTCAACTTGCCATGACCCGCCTTCAAAGAATTTATCAACACGAAGCTGAACATGCGACAGGTTCAAATAGGCAAGATAGAACCCAACGGGTGCCAGACCGGCAGCACCAATGACAAACAGCATTGGCATGCCAGCAAGGAACATCTGAAAGCCCCATGTCATCAAGATCAAAGCTGTCATGCCGATATCGGGCTGAGCGACAAGAATGCCAACAATGATTGCGGCCAGACCTGACGCATAGGCCCAGCCCGGGAAATCCTGCCCCTCACGCCAAAGCGTCAGCAACCATGCCGAAACAATGGTAAATAAAGGTTTCGCCAATTCAGATGGCTGTAAGGTAAAGCCTGCAACCGATACCCATCTTGTGGCGCCCTTGATTTCACTGCCAGCAACAATGGCAAGGATCATCAACCCAATCACCAGAACAAGCCCGACAAGCGAAAAAGCGCGAATGGGGCGCGGTTCAAGCATTGAAACCAACAGCATGATCAGCAATGCCGGTGCAAGATAGATAAGCTGGCGCACAATGAAATGCTGGGATGATAGATTGATCAGGCTGGCAACCGCAGGGCTGGCGGCCATTACCAAAATCACGCCAAGGGTCATTAACAGCAAAGCACTGGCCAAAAGCCATTTATCAATAGTCCACCACCAGATGCCAACAAGCGAACGATCGGTACGATCAAGCATGATTGCCTCCTGCGATGGTGGCACAAAGATTTTCGGCAAGCGCGGCAAAGGCATCGCCGCGCGCACCAAAGCTGGTAAATTGATCAAATGACGCTGCCGCCGGTGCCAAAAGAATGGTGCCGCCATCAATTGCCGCGCTGGCATCATCAAATGCGGCGCGTGTGGCTTTTTCCAGATCACCACAAATCGCGGCTGGGCATTGTCCATCAAGGCTTTTGGCAAATTCGGCGGCAGCCGTGCCAATCAGATAGGCTTTTTTGACAGCGCCAAGATGTTGCATCGCCGGTGCCAGCCCGTCCTGTTTGGCAAGACCGCCAGCCACCCAATAAATATCATCAAAGGCCGACAATGCCTTTGCCGCGGCAACGCCGTTGGTGGCTTTTGAGTCATTCACAAACTGGATTTTACCACAGCGGGCAACGGTTTGCAGACGATGCGGCAGGCTGGAATAGCTTTTGACACCGCGATTGATCATCGCCATATCAAGTCCAAGCGTGGCAAGCGCAAAGGCTGCGGCAGCAGCGTTTTCGGCATTATGCAATCCGGCAAGCGATGCTGAATGACGCTGTGCATCCGGGGCGTCATCGGGGCTGGCAATCATGGTTTTGATACCGCGCTTGCGGGTTGCGGCGGCAAGCGCTTTCACATGCTCATCACCATCGCCGATAATCGCTAGGCAATCTGCCCCAAGCCGGTCAAGAACCACGGCCTTGGCCGCGATATAACCGTTCATGCCGCCATGCCGGTCAAGGTGATCGGGGCTGATATTCAGCAGGATCGAAATATCGGGTGCCAATGATGGGGTGGTTTCCAACTGATAAGAGGATAGTTCGAGAACAAGAACGCCATCTTTGCCCGGATCATCAAGCGAGCAGGCTGGCTCACCAAGATTACCGCCAATCGCATGGGCGCGTCCGGCGGTTGCAAGGCAGTGGCCGATCAGCGCCGTTGTTGTTGATTTACCGTTGGTGCCAGTGACCACAACAAGCTGGGCTTTTGGTTTTGCCCGCAAGGCGAGTTCGACTTCGCTGATCACGTCAATTTGAAGGCTGTTGGCATGGGCTGCTGCAGGATGCGGCTTTGGATGAAGATGCGGGATGCCCGGGCTGATCACCATTGCCGCCATATCCTGCCACGGCCAGTCGCGCCAATCGGTCATTTGAATTGCCTGAAGATCTTGCTGGTATTTTCCATCATCAAAGGCAACGACATGCGCGCCGGCTGCCCGCAATGCGGCAACTGCGGCAACACCGGATCCGCCAAGGCCTAAGACCCCGACTGTCTGTCCGTTCATGTCATGTGGAACCAGCATTCAGACCATTCCCCTAACGCAGCTTTAGCGATGACAGCCCAGCCACAGCCAGTACCACCGCAATGATCCAGAAACGAATGACGATTGTTGGCTCGGCCCAGCCTTTTTTCTCAAAATGATGATGCAGCGGTGCCATCAGGAAAATCCGCTTGCCGGTCAATTTGTACGAGGCCACCTGCAAGATAACCGACAAGGTTTCAACAACGAAAAGGCCGCCCGTAATGGCCAGCACCAACTCGTGACGGGTCGCCACCGCAATCGCGCCCAAAGTCCCGCCAAGCGCAAGCGATCCGGTATCGCCCATAAATACCCGGGCAGGCGGGGCGTTAAACCATAAAAAGCCAAGACCGGCACCGATCAAAGCACCGCACATCACCGCTAGATCACCCGTACCAGGAACAAAATTGATCTGAAGATAGGTGGCGAAATTGTAATTTCCGGCAAGATAGGCGATCAGCACAAAACAGCCTGCGACGATCATCACCGGCACAATGGCAAGCCCATCCAAACCATCGGTGAGATTCACCGCATTTGACGCGCCAACGATAACCATCATTGCAAACGGCACATAAAACATCCCCATGGTGAGCAACGTGTCTTTGAAAAATGGAACGGCAACGCCATAACGAAGCTGTTCTGGGGACAATTCGATGAAAATCAAAGTGGCGAAAAAGGCGATCACAAGCTGTAACAGCATTTTCATGCGTGCCGACATGCCATTATGCGACCGTTTGCGCAGTTTCATCCAATCATCAAGGCTGCCAATCGCACCAAAGCTAAGCGCGATTAGAAGAACCGGCCATAAATAGGGGTTGGATAGCGGCATCCATAAAAGTGTCGAAACGGCAAAGGCAATTAGGATCAGCAACCCGCCCATTGTTGGCGTGCCAATTTTGGTAAGAAGATGCGATTGTGGCCCATCATCACGGATTGGCTGACCCTCGGCCTGATGCGTTTTAAGCCAGCGGATAAAGGCAGGCCCGCAGATCAGGGCGATCAACAGGGCTGTGATTGTCGCCCCACCTGTCCGGAAGGTAATATAGCGGAATAGGTTAAAGGGCTGAAAATGATCAGATAGAGGAACAAGCAGGTCAGGCAGCATGGCTGTTCCCTCCATTTTTGGATGATGTATCGGGTGATGATGCGGTTTCGAAATTGGCAAGAATGGCATCGCGAACGCGCCATGATCCCGACCCAAGTGATCCTTTGATAAAGATAATGTCACCATCTTCAACGGCATCTTCGAGTATCTGCACCGCGGATTTGGTATCGGGTGCGGCGATGGTGGCGATGGCGTCATCCAGTCCACCAAGCGCATCATGCATGGCCGATCCCAAGGCAATGACAAGCCGTGGCGACAGATCATTGATTTGCGGCATCAGCGCAGCATGTTCGGTGGCTGTGTTATCGCCCAATTCGCGCATTTCGCTGAGAATCATGATTGTTGGCGCTGTTGCTATCATGCTGGCAAAGGCAGCGGCCATTGATGCTGGGCTGGCATTATAGCTGTCATCAATCAGCGTGATTTTGCAATCTTGATAGCGGCCAGACAACCGCCCACCGCGTCCTTTTGGTGTTGGACAGCTGGCAAGCCGCGCTGCAGCATCATCAACCGACAAGCCAAGCGCGTCGATACAGGCTAGAACGCCAAGCGCATTTTGCGCCCAATGGATGCCATGCATCTGCATTTCAAAGCGCAATTCACGCCCCGCAATTTCGGCATGGACTGTCATGCCATCGTGATGCTGGCGTGCCTCAAGAAGACAAAATTTGGCATCATCCTTGCGGCCAAAACTGATAATGCGCCCTGCGCCTGCTGTGGTTGCCGCGCTGGCAAGCTGGTCATAGAACGGGTCGTCAATATTCAAGATGGCTGTTCCGCCAGCCTGCAAGCCTTGGAAAATTTCGGCTTTGGCTTTGGCGATATCATCAAGACTGTCAAAAAAGCCGCCATGCGTGCTGGCAATCCGCGTAATCAAGGCAATGTCGGGACGCGCCAGCGCGGTCAAGGCGGCAATTTCGCCGGCTGCATTCATGCCCATTTCCTGAACGGCAAAATCGCAATCAGCGGCAAGTGTGGCAAGGGTGATTGGCACGCCAATATGGTTGTTAAAGCTGCGCTGGCTAGCATGGGTTTTGCCAAAAGCGGCAAGAGCATGCGCCAACATATCTTTGCTGCCGGTTTTGCCAACCGAACCCGTGATGCCAACCATTTTGCCGGCAAAGCGGTTTCGGCCAGCCCGCCCAAGACGCGCCAGCGCGTCAAGCGGATCATCGACAATGATCTGCGCAATCGGGGCATCAGCGTTTGGACGGCTCACAAGACACGCCGCCGCGCCAGCATCGGCGGCCTTGGTGATAAAATCATGCCCATCTTGCTTGTCACCAACAAGCGCGACAAATAAATCACCCGATTTGCAATGACGGCTATCAATTTCAATGCCTGAAACCGAACTGCACGCAAAAGCCGGGTCAAATAATGCGCCGCCGCATCCGGCAAGCAAATCGTCACAAATCCACAGCGGTGCCGTCATTGCAAGGCCTCCCGCATGGTTCGGATTTTGTTATTGGCAACTGACGCATCGTCAAATGGCAAGGTTTCATTGCCAATCAATTGGCCAGTTTCATGGCCTTTGCCAGCAATCAGCAAAACATCACCAGCAACAAGATTGCCAAGCGCGCTGGCAATGGCTTTATCGCGCGGCACAATTTCGGTGGCCTTATCACAAGATTGCAAAATGGCACTACGAATGCTGGCAGGATCTTCGCTTCGTGGGTTGTCATCGGTGATGATGATCTCATCAGCAATTTTACAGGCAACCTTGCCCATCATTGCGCGCTTGCCCGGATCACGGTCGCCGCCACAGCCAAAAAGCACAACAAGCTTGCCACTGGCCTCGGGGCGCAAAGCGCCAAGCGCTGCGGCAAGCGCATCAGGCGTATGCGCATAATCAACAACGACACGCGCCCCTGCGGGATGACCATGAATTGTTTGCATGCGGCCCGGTGCGGCTTTTAGATATGGCAAAGCACCAAGCGCATCATGAAGCGGCAAACCGCCAAGATGCGCCATAACCGCGGCAGTCAGGGCATTGATCGCCTGAAATGTGCCGGAAAGTGCCAGCGGAATATCCCATGTCTGATCTTGATAGACGACCTTCATATCAAGACCGTCACCCGATGGGGTGATGGATAGGATGCGGAAATCAGCATCTTTAGCATAGCCAAAGGTTTTGATAACAATGGCACGGTCTTGCAAACTGTCGATGATGGCCGCGCTAAATTGGTCGTCAAGATTGATGATGGCCGCGCCGCCTTCGCTAAGAAGATCGGAAAATAACCGGTGTTTGGCGGCAAAATAACGATCCATATCAATATGATGGTCAAGATGGTCACGGCTAAGATTGGTAAAGGCGGCAATATGGATATTCAGCCCATCCAAACGATGTTGTTCAAGGCCGTGACTGCTTGCCTCAAGCGCAAGATGCGTGACACCGGCCTTGGTCAGGGGTGCCAATGTCGCATGAAGGCTGATGCTGTCCGGCGTGGTCAGGGGCGGCAGGCTTAACAGGGCTCCATCCGATTTGATCATATCGGTGCCGGTGATGCCAAGCGTGCCAACCGCAATGGCTTGCCATGTGGCGCGCTGCCATAGCTGGCGCAAAAATTCGGTGGTCGATGTTTTGCCATTTGTGCCGGTAACAGCGGCAACCA
>JADHOU010000082.1 GCA_016778825.1 Candidatus Puniceispirillum sp.
GGCTTTGGTGTCGCAATGTCATTTTCGCTTTGTCAGAAGCTGCTTCAAAAGCCGCAAATACCCTCTGGAAACTTCGCGTTATTTTGGCTATAACAATTGATGACCGCTTTGAGGCACCCCTCGGGTTGGCCATTTCATTTTATTGTAGGGTTCGACCTTGAAAAGGAGAACGCCATGTCAGAGACATTGCGCGATGCATGCCGTGCCAGCCTATATGCAGCCGGAAAAACATATCACTATTATTCGCTTGCCGTGCTGGCAAAGACCTATCCGGCGCTGGAAAAGCTGCCATATTCGTTGAAAGTTTTGCTGGAAAACTTGCTTCGCAATGAAGATGGCGGTTCGGTCACGAAGGCCGATATTGAAGCATTGGCAAATTGGGCAGATAACGGCCAGAAGGGCGAGATTGCCTTTCGCCCGTCGCGGATTCTTCTGCAAGATTTCACCGGTGTCCCTGCTGTTGTTGATTTGGCGGCGATGCGTGATGCCATGCAGACGATTGGCGGCAACCCAGAAAAAATCAATCCATTGTCACCGGTTGATCTGGTGATTGACCATTCGGTCATGGTTGACCATGCTGGCGGCAAAGACGCTGCCGCAAAAAATGTTGCGTTGGAATTTTTGCGCAATAAGGAACGTTATGAGTTTTTGCGCTGGGGCGCAGGCGCGTTTGATAATTTCCGCGTCGTGCCGCCTGGAACTGGCATTTGCCATCAGGTTAATCTTGAATTTTTATCACAAACTGTGTGGACACGCGACGAAGATGGCAAAACCTATGCTTATCCTGATTCGGTTGTTGGCACTGACAGTCATACAACAATGGTCAATGGCCTTGCCGTTCTTGGCTGGGGTGTTGGCGGTATTGAAGCCGAAGCAGCGATGCTTGGTCAGCCAATCTCGATGCTGGTGCCAGATGTCATTGGCTTCCGCCTTGACGGCAAATTACCCGAAGGGGCAACGGCCACTGATTTGGTGCTTATGATTGTCGAGTCGCTTCGCAAACGCGGTGTTGTTGGCAAATTTGTTGAATTTTTTGGCCCGGGACTTGACCAGCTATCTTTGGCTGATCGTGCCACAATCGCCAATATGGCACCTGAATATGGCGCGACCTGTGGCTTTTTCCCGATTGACGAAGAAGCGATCAATTATCTTCGTCTGACCGGCCGTGATGATGATCGTGTTGCGCTTGTTGAAGCCTATGCAAAAGCCCAAGGCATGTGGCGCGAATCAAATGCGGCTGATCCGCAATTTACCGATACATTGTCACTTGATCTTGTTACTGTTGTGCCATCACTTGCCGGGCCAAAGCGCCCGCAAGACCGTGTTGCCCTGCCTGATGTTGCCGCCTCATTCGCCAGCACATTGGCCGACAGCACCGGCCGGTCAGCGCCAAAATCAGTTGTGGTTGCCGGTGCCAATTATGAAATCGCTGATGGTGATGTGATGATTGCTGCGATTACATCATGTACCAATACCTCAAACCCATCGGTTTTGGTGGCGGCTGGTCTTGTTGCCAAGGCAGCACATGAAAAGGGGCTTACCGTCAAGCCGTGGGTGAAAACATCGCTTGCACCGGGAAGTCAGGTTGTTTCGGCCTATCTTGATGCGGCTGGTTTGACCGAGCATCTTGACGCGCTTGGGTTTAATACAGTTGGTTATGGATGCACAACTTGTATCGGTAACTCAGGCCCGCTTGACGAAGCGATTGTCAATGCCATTGACCAAAATGAGCTTGTTGTCAGCGCGGTTCTGTCAGGCAACCGGAATTTTGAAGGCCGGGTCAGCCCACATGCGGCGGCCAATTATCTGGCATCACCGCCATTGGTCGTGGCCTATGCGCTTGCCGGATCGGTTACCAAAGTATTGAGTGACGAGCCGCTTGGCACGGATCAGGACGGCAATAACGTCTATCTTAAGGATCTATGGCCAAGCAATGAGGATATCCGCAAAGTTGTTGATCATGTCATTTCAGCCGAAATGTTCCGGTCACGCTATGCCAATGTGTTTGAAGGCACCAAGGAATGGCAAGCAATCAAAACATCTGGCGGTCTTACCTATGATTGGAATGACGGGTCGACCTATGTTCAGAACCCGCCTTATTTTGAAGGGATGACCCGCGAAATTCCAGAAACAGCAAGCGACATTAACGGCGCGCGCATTCTGGCGCTTCTCGGTGACTCAATCACAACGGATCATATTTCGCCAGCTGGCGGCATTGCCCGCGATACACCGGCTGCCGATTTCTTGACCGACCATCAGGTTCGTCCAGTTGATTTTAATTCATTTGGCGCACGCCGTGGCAATCATCAAGTGATGATGCGCGGTACCTTTGCCAATATCCGGCTGAAAAACATGGCGGCCGCTGGAACGACAGGCGGATTTGCCCGTCATGTGCCATCGGGCGAGGTTGCACCGCTTTATGATGTTGCGTCACGCTATGCTGATGAAGGCACTCCGCTGATCATTGTTGGTGGCAAGGAATATGGCACTGGTTCAAGCCGTGACTGGGCTGCAAAAGGCACCTGTTTGCTTGGCATCAAGGCGGTTATTGTTGAGAGCTTTGAGCGGATTCACCGGTCTAATCTGATTGGTATGGGGGTTTTGCCATTGCAATTCCCAGCCGGTGTTAGCCGTGAAACCTTGGGCTTGACCGGCGATGAAGAAATCAGCCTGACCGGTCTTGCCAATGGGGTGACACCGGGCATGGCGGTCAAGGCGGTCTTTACCTTTGCCGATGCGCGAAGCGAAACAATTGACCTGTTGGCACGTATCGACACGGATGGTGAGGCAACCTATTTCAAGAATGGTGGCATTCTTCAATATGTGCTTCGCCAGCTTGCGGCATAGCTAGCTGATTTTGATCAGCATCAAAAAATAGGTAAGGGTCAAATCATCCTTGCCTGTTATGGTTTAAACCCTCGCCATGATCATCTCTGGCGGGGGTTTTCATGATGGTTTTGGCTTATCACGAAAAAAGCGGGCTATTTGGCTGGATTTTCGCGGCTGGGGCTGCCTATAGTGGCAGGCACTAATTTTCTCCGGCGATACAGAAAAACCAGTTTCATATGTCGATTCATTCTTCGCAGAGCCTGACACTGGTTCTCGGCCCTACCAACACCGGTAAAACCCATTTGGCGCTTGAACGCATGACCGGCTATGCCAGCGGCATGATCGGCTTTCCGCTGCGGCTTTTGGCGCGGGAAAATTATGACCGGCTTGTGCGCAAGCTTGGCGTTGGCAAGGTTGGGCTGCTGACAGGCGAAGAACGTATCTTGCCAGCCGGAGCGCGCTATCTTTGCTGCACGGTTGAGTCGATGCCGCTTGATGCCCATGCCGATGCCGAACTTGCCAATCGCCGGTTTGACTTTGTCGCCGTTGACGAGGTGCAGCTTGCCGGTGATCGTGAACGCGGTCATGTTTTTACCGACCGGATTTTGCATGCAAGAGGGGCATTTGAAACCATGTTCATGGGGGCGGAAACGGCTGCGCCCTTGTTGAAGGCATTATTGCCTGACGCGAAATTTGAATTTCGTGATCGCATGTCGAGGCTTGCCTATGCTGGCCCAAAAAAACTAACCCGTCTTCCGCGCCGAAGTGCGATTGTTGCCTTTAGCGCGGCCGATGTTTACCAGATTGCCGAATTTGTGAAACGCCAACGCGGCGGGGCGGCAGTTGTGATGGGGCGGCTAAGCCCACGCACACGTAATGCACAGGTCGAATTATTTCAAAATGGTGATGTTGATTTTCTGATTGCCACCGATGCAATTGGGATGGGCTTGAATCTTGATCTTGTGCATGTGGCCTTGTCGGCTGATATGAAATTTGACGGGCGGCAAATGCGTAAGCTATTGCCATCGGAAATGGCGCAAATCGCCGGCCGGGCTGGTCGTCACATGAATGATGGCAGTTTTGGCGTTACGGATGGCTGTCACGCGCTCGAACCTGAGATGATTGATGCGATTGAACAGCATCGTTTCGCCCCGCTTCGGGCTTTTTACTGGCGAAGTCGTGATCTTGCCTTTTCATCCATTGATCAATTGCTTGGCTCGCTTGAGGCGCCGCCGCCATTGCCATTTCTGTTTCGCAAAGGTGATGCACTTGACCATCAGGCGCTAACAGCGCTTGCCAGCCGCGGCGAAATTCGTAATGCGGTGTCTGGTGCGCGTGATGTGCGCTTGCTGTGGGCGGTTGCGTCGATTCCTGATTTCCGGCAAAGCCTTCATGAAAACCATTATGACATGCTTGCCAATATTTTTCTGACGCTTGCGGCCAAAGGCGTGCTTGGCAATGATATGGTTGCGAAAGCGATGGCGCAGCTTGACCGGATTGATGGCGATATTGATACATTAATGACGCGACTTGCCTATATTCGCACTTGGACATACATCACACACCGTTCTGACTGGACAGACAGCCCCATCGAGTGGCAGGATCGTGCCCGGTCAATTGAAGATCGGCTGTCAGATTGCCTGCATGGCAGGCTGTCCGAACGATTTGTGGATAAACGTGCCGCGCATTTGAGTAGAAGATTGAAGGAAACGAAAAATTTGATTGCCTCCGTAAAAGATGATGGCACGGTTCTTGTTGAAGGTGAGGAGGTCGGACGGCTTGACGGTTTTACCTTTCATCCGACACTTGTTGATGGCGAAGATAAAGCACCCATTCTAGCGGCTGCACGGCGCGGCCTCCCCGACGAGATTGAACGTCGGGTTCGTGCTTTTGTAGCATCGGCTGATCCGGCATTCCGGCTTGGCGCTGATGGCGTTGTGAAATGGCGTGAAGCCGAGGTTGCGCGGCTTGTCAAAGGTGACGGTCTTTATGTGCCGCGCCCCGAGCTTGTGTCCAGTGATCTGTTGTCAATCGATCAGACCCAGCGAATGGCCCAGCGTTTGGTGAGTTTCAGCGCCGCACATGTCGAAATGATTTTAGGCCGATTGATTGTTCTGGAAACACCTGATGCCGCGCCTGTTGGCGATCATAAACCCAAAACAGAACCAAAATCAAGGGCAGTGCCAACCGATGCGCCCGCTGCTGATGCGCCCGCTGATGATGCGCCTACTGATGATGCGCCTACTGATGATGCGCCCCAAGATACGGCACCAACCAGCCTTAGCGGTGCTGCCAAGGGTATTGCCTTTATTCTTTATGAACGTCTTGGATCGGTTCCGACTGCCGAGATTGGCCATTTGATCCGTGCCATGCGGGAAAGCGACAAGCCGCGTTTGGCGCGTTTGGGGCTTCGGTTTGGCGTTGAAACCGTTTATATGCCCGAATTGTTAAAGCCGGCACAGATTGAATTGCGAAGTCTGCTTTTCAGCCTCGCCAATGGTGCCTTTTATGAGGGTGCGCCGCCACCGGCCGGGCGTGTTGCTATTGATGCGATTGCTGATGTTCCTGATGCCTATTGGTTGGCGGTTGGGTACCGGCGGCTTGGTCAGCGCGTGATGCGGGTTGACATGGTTGAACGTGTTGCGATGCTGGTTCGTGTTGCAGCGCGCCAAGGCCAGTTTAAAATCGCTGAGGACATGCTGTCTTTGGCAGGGGCAACGCGCGAACAAATGGCGCAGATGCTGCGTGATCTTGGCTGCGTGATCGTTGGTGAAGAAGCGGCTGAAGATCCAGAAAAACCAGCATTGCAGATTTTTGAGCGCAAGCGTAAGGCACGTCCACCGCGCACCGATAAAGCACCAGCACCAAACCAGCGCCGCGGGGCCAAGCCAAAAGATGATCACAAAACGCAAAACCGCAACCCAAAATCAGCAGGAGGCAAGCCGCCATCTGGCCAGCGCCGCCAAGCTGAAAAACAGCCTGACCCCAATTCACCTTTTGCTGTTTTGGCGGCTTTGAAAACAAAAGCCTAGGCCAATGAATGCTGGCGCGCCAGAAACAGTCATAAGGCTGGATAAATGGCTTTGGTATGCGCGTTTTTTCAAAACCCGAAGCGCCGCCAGCAAGGCCATTTCGTCAGGGCGTTTCCGGCTGGATGGTCAGGTGATGACAAAACCGCACCGCCAAGCCTTATGCGGACAGGTCTTGACCTTTGTTCAGGGCGACCGGGTGCGGGTGATTAAAGTTGTGGCGATTGGTACCCGCCGCGGGCCAGCGCCCGAAGCAGCATTGCTGTTTGAGGATCTGGCGCCGGTTGAGGCAACGCCCGGCAAGGCGGCAAAAACCAAACCGCCTGAATTTGAGGCGCGTGGCAAAGGCAGCGGACGACCAACAAAACGTCAGCGTCGGGAAACTGATTGGCTGAAAACAGGATTAGAAAGTGACGAGGATTAAATGTTAAATCAATTTTCTGAATGGGTTAAAGGGTTTTCAGAAGGCGGCACGACCGTGCCATGTGAGGATGAGGCCTTTGTAACCACCATTACCGCGCTTCTTGTCGAGGCCGGCATGGCCGATGGCGACCTTGATGATGCCGAACGTGACGGCATTCTGCATTTATTGACCGAACAGCTTGAGCTTGCGGACGATAAGGCAAAGAGCCTTCTTGATGAAGCGATTGCGGCGCATGATTCGCGCATTGAAATACACAGCCTTGTTCGCCAAATTCGTACCGAAACCGAAATGGATGACCGGATTATCATTCTGGAAATGATCTGGATGGTGGTGCTTGCCGACAAGCAGTTGGATTCGCATGAATCACAATTGATGCGGCGGCTTGCCGGATTGTTATATATTAACGATGTGCAATCAGGAATGGCGGCAAAACGCGCGCAAAGCCGTCTTGGTCTTGCCGATTAACCGCATCTGCGATAGACAGATAAAAAAGCGGGCGTGACTGAGTTTCATTCTGGCTTTTTCATAAAATTATTTAGAGGAGCTAGGCCGCGAATGACCTATATCGTCAATGATAACTGTATCAACTGCAAATATACTGATTGTGTTGAGGTATGCCCTGTCGATTGTTTTTATGAGGGCGAGAATATGCTGGTTATCCATCCC
>JADHOU010000083.1 GCA_016778825.1 Candidatus Puniceispirillum sp.
TGGCAGCGAACATACAACACGCTCGACTTGGGGAAAGCCTGGCGATGTGTTGAAACTCGACATTGACCCAAACACCCATCCAGCATGGACTGGCCAGCATCGTATCCTTGATTCAGGTGGTCAGGTTGCCCGCTTTAACAAGCGCTTTGGCGGTCTTGGCATCAAATAAGGCTGTTCCAGCCCGATTTGAAACCCAAATCTACCCATCGATAAAAGCCAGCATTTGCTGGCTTTTTTCTTGTCTCATCTCATTTGATCGCAAGGGGTCTCTTTTGATGGCAGCGCAACTGAACCCGCGGCGCTTTTGCGGCGGTGGTTTATGTCGATAACCGGCGCGGATTAATCGGTTTGGCGGGTTTTGATCGTGGCTTGCGCTGCGGCAAGACGCGCCGCAGGAACGCGGTAAGGCGAACAAGACACATAATCAAGACCGACCTTTTCAAAAAACAGAATTGAATCGCCATCACCGCCATGTTCACCGCAAATACCAAGCTTGATATCGGGGCGGGTTTTGCGGCCACGCTCAACCCCCATTTCAACCAAACTGCCGACCCCTTCAAGGTCAATGGACACAAACGGATCAACCGGATAAATCTCTTTATCGGCATAATCATGAAGGAAAGATCCGGCATCGTCACGGCTGATGCCAAGCGAGGTTTGCGTCAGATCATTTGTCCCAAAGGAAAAGAATTCGGCCTCAACCGCCAGATCAGCCGCGCAGATTGACGCACGAGGCAATTCAACCATTGTGCCAACAAGATATGAAATCGTAACGCCGGTTTCCGCCATCACCGCAGCCGCAGCCGCGTCAATCTCGGCCTTGCAAAGCGCAATTTCCCGTGCGGTTGCCGCAAGGGGAACCATCACTTCGGGAATTGGCGATTCGCCAGTATTTTTGGCAACAGCGCAGGCTGCCTCAAAAATAGCGCGGGCTTGCATCCGACAGATTTCCGGATAAGTCACCGCCAAGCGGCAGCCACGATGGCCAAGCATTGGGTTGGTCTCGGCAAGCTTGACCGAGCGTTGGCGTGCCGTCTCGATTGTGACGCCAGCGGCAGCAGCAACTTCGGCCAATTCATCAGCCGAATGTGGTAAAAACTCATGCAATGGCGGATCAAGAAGCCGGATGGTAACTGGCAAGCCAGCCATGATGGTGAATAATTCTTCAAAATCACGGCGCTGCATCGGCAATAGTTTGGCAAGTGCCAATTCACGGCCTTCAGTATCGGCAGCCATGATCATTTGGCGCATGGCAATGATTCGGTCAGCATCGAAAAACATATGTTCGGTTCGGCACAGGCCGATGCCCTGCGCGCCGAAATCAAGGGCAACACGCGCCTCGGTCGGGGTTTCGGCGTTGGTACGCACTTCCATGCGGCGCACCGCGTCAGCCCAGCCCATCACGCTGGCAAAGGCACCTGACATTTTCGGCTGGATCGTATCGACTTTTCCGGCATAAACCTCGCCGCTGGTGCCATCAATGGTGATGATATCACCTTCGACCAAAACCTGATCGGCGATAAAGACCTTGCCGCTTACCTCGTCAAAGCGCACGTCGCTTGCACCCGAAACACAGGCCCGCCCCATGCCACGAGCAACCACCGCCGCATGGCTTGTCATGCCGCCACGCGCCGTCAGGATACCAGCAGCAGCATGCATACCGTGAATATCTTCAGGGCTGGTTTCAAGACGCACCAGAATCACCGCCTCGCCGCTGGCCGCCATTTCCTCGGCACGATCGGCACTCAGCACAATCTTGCCGCATGCAGCACCTGGTGATGCGGGCAGACCGCGTGCCAGAATGACCTTTTCAGCATTGGGATCAAGCGTTGGATGAAGCAGCTGGTCAAGCGCGTTCGGATCAACCCGACATAGGGCTTCATCACGGGTGATCAGCCCCTCATCAGCCATTTCAACAGCCATGCGAAGCGCGGCTTCGGCAGTGCGTTTTCCGCTACGGGTTTGCAGCATATATAACACGCCCTGCTGGACGGTAAATTCAAGATCCTGCATGTCGCGATAATGCGCCTCAAGCTTTTTGCGAACCGCATCAAGCTGATCAAAGGCCGCTGGCATGGCTTCTTGCATCGACAAAGCATCGCCGCCACCTTTTTCGCGGGCAGCTGCCGTTAATGGCAATGGCGTGCGAATACCGGCAACAACATCTTCGCCTTGTGCATTGATCAAAAACTCGCCGTAAAAGCTGTTTTCACCGGTCGATGGATCGCGCGTAAACGCAACACCGGTTGCGCAATCATCGCCCATATTGCCAAAAACCATGGCCTGAATATTAACCGCTGTTCCCCATGCCGCAGGAATGTTATTCAGCCGTCGATAGGTGATGGCGCGGGTATTCATCCAGCTGGTAAATACCGCCCCAATCGCGCCCCAGAGCTGTTCCCATGGATCTTGCGGAAAGCCGGTGCCAGCCTCATCTTGAACAATGCCCTTATAGCTGGCGACCAGAGCCTTTAAATCATCACCGGTCAATTCAGTGTCTTCATAAACGCCACGTTGAAGTTTCATATCCTCAAGCGCATCTTCAAACAGGCCGTGGTCGACCTCCATCACGACATCGCTATACATCTGGATAAACCGGCGATAGCTGTCATAGGCAAAACGCGCATCATTGGCGCGGCTGGCAAGGCCTTTAACGGTGACGTCGTTCAGCCCAAGATTGAGAACCGTATCCATCATACCCGGCATCGAGGCACGCGCACCCGATCGAACCGAAACAAGAAGCGGGTTAGCAGAATCAGCAAAACGAGTGCCGGTTTCGCTTTCGATTTTTGCAATGGCGTCACGCACCTGCTGATCTAAAGTGTCAGGATATGTTTTGTTATGGTCATAAAAATGCTTACAGACATCGGTACTAAGGGTAAATCCGGGCGGAACCGGCAGGCCAATACCGCTCATTTCGGCGAGATTAGCACCCTTGCCGCCAAGAAGATTGCGACGCGTTGCATCACCATCGGTTCCGGTTTTGCCAAAATTATAAACCCATTGTGTCATGTCTCTAACTAACCTTCTATTTTCGTGAAATCAGCCAAAGCCAACATTTTTTCACGAATCATTGCCAATAGCCCAAGTCGGTTCAGGCGGATCGCCGGATCATCATCATTCACGACGATTTTTTCAAAAAACAAATCAATGGGGGAACGCAGCGCACCAAGCGCGGCAAGCTGCGACTCAATATTGTCCTGATTCACAGCCATTGTCGATAGCGGTTCATAAAGCGCTTTTTCAGTCTCGGTAAATAGCGCCGGATCAGATGTTGCAGCAAAGCCGGTTTTGGCCTTTTTTTCCTCAGCAGCAAGAATGCTGCTGACCCGCCGCCAACCAGCCATCAATCCAGTGCCATCGGCAGCGGCCAAAAAGCCAGCAAGCGCTGATGCGCGTGTCGCCATCAAATAGATATCGTCACCATCATCATCGGCCAAGGCCGCGGCAACCACATCATGCCGCATTTTCTGATCACGAAGGTAGCCGCGAAGCCGGTCACGAATAAAGGGCAACAGATCGGCATCAACTTTGGCAAAACCATAGCCGCTGGCACTCGCCTGCAAAATCTTGCCAAGCGGGATGGTTAGCTGTCCATCAACAATAATGCGGATAACGCCCAAGGCCGCACGGCGAAGCGCAAACGGATCTTTTGAGCCGGTTGGTTTGGCATCAATGCCAAAAAACCCGACAAGCGTGTCAATCTTATCCGCCAGCGCAACAACGATGGCTTCGGGTGTTGCTGGCAAACCATCGGCCGGGCCTTGAGGCCGGTAATGCGCGGTGATGGCATCACAAACGGCTTTATCCTCGCCGCTGGCAGCCGCGTAATAACCGCCCATGATGCCCTGCAATTCAGGAAACTCACCAACCATACCCGTGACAAGATCAGCCTTGGCAAGACGGGCAGCGCGTGATGCGGCTTTTGGGTTAGCAGATGGCATATGCGGCGCAATGGCGCTTGCCAGCTTTTCTATACGGATTGCCTTATCGTGGATTGAGCCAAGCCCCTCATAGAATGTGACATCGCCAAGCGCGGGAAGATAGCTTTCCAATTGGCGCGCCTGATCCTGTTGCCAGAAAAATTCGGCATCGGCCAATCGCGCCCGCAACACACGCTGATTACCGGCGATAATCACCTTATCGCGGACCGCATCGCCAAGCCGGTTTGATAGAACGATAAAATGTGACGAGAATTTTCCATCAGCATCACTCAGCGTGATGTATTTCTGATGCGTTGCAATTGTGGCTTGCAGCAATTCTGGCGGCAGCACCATGAACCGGTCTTCGATCTGCCCCATAAGCGGCGTTGGCCATTCGACCAAACCAGCAATATCGGCAAGATAACTGCCAAGCTGAGCCTCACTAAGATGACATGACTGACTGGCAGCTAGTTTTTTGGCCTCGCTAATGATCGTGTCATGGCGTTCATCTTGGTCAAGCATCACATAGCCAGCCCGCAATCTGGCCTTTACATCATCAAGGCTGGTGACGCCGGCAAGCTCAATATCGTCAGGTGCCTCAAAATAATGGCCGCAGCTAGTCGCCCCAAACGTGATTGCATCGCCACCACCAAGATCTAGCGCACCGGCAAGAGGTTTGCCATCAAACAAAATATTGATACGGTGAAGTGGGCGCACCCAGCGGAATTTGCCACAACCCCATCGCTGGCTTTTAGGCCATGGAAAATGCGTCAGAATATCAATAATGATCGGCGCCAACAGCGCGGACGTATCACCGCCGGTGATTTTGCTTCGCGCAAACAAGAACCGGCCTTTTGGCGTATCTTCTTCAACAAGCTCTTCGCGGCTGACCCCTGCCAATTTCAAAAAACCGGCGATCGCCGCCTCGGGCGCATCAACACGCGGCCCGCGTTTTTCGATAATGCGATCCGGCTGCGAAGCGGCAATATTGCTGACATAGGCCAGTAAATGACGCGGCGCACAAAGGCCAGTTGCCGCACTGTCATCATGCCAGACGCCAAGCGTTGTGAGGGCTGATTCAATCAGCCGTGCCAGATCACGACCAGCACCAGCCTGCATACGGGCAGGAATTTCTTCTGAGACAAATTCAATTACTAAATCAGCCATTGGTTGTGGTCTCCGTCATTCCCATCCATGCTTCGCAGCATCCTTTGGCCAAGTTCCGAACACGCCCGATAAAGGCGGCGCGTTCAGTCACCGAAATCACCCCACGCGCATCAAGCATATTAAACAGATGGCTGGCTTTCATGCATTGATCATAGGCCGGCAATGCGAGTGGAGTTTCCAGCCCCAGCAAGCGGCCACATTCCTTTTCGGCATCGCGGAAATGCCCAAGAAGCATATCGGTATCGGCATGTTCAAAATTCCAACCGGAAAATTCAACCTCGGCGCGTTTGAAAATATCGCCGTAAGTTTTGCCGCCTTCGGCTGCTGGTACACCATCCCAATCAAGGTCATAGACATTTTCAATACCCTGAATATACATCGCCAGCCGTTCCAAACCATAGGTAAGTTCAAGCGGCACCGGATTACATTCAATCCCGCCAACCTGTTGGAAATAGGTGAATTGGGAAATTTCCATGCCATCACACCAGACTTCCCAGCCAAGGCCCCAAGCGCCAAGCGTTGGTGATTCCCAATCATCTTCGACAAACCGGATATCATGCTTGTCGGGGTCAAGCCCGATTGCCTTTAACGAGTCGAGATACAGCGTCTGCGAGTCCGCTGGTGATGGTTTAAAAATCACCTGAAACTGGTAAAAATGCTGCATCCGGTTTGGGTTTCCACCATAGCGCCCATCCGACGGCCGCCGCGATGGTTGAACATAGGCCGCGCGCCAAATATCATCGGGGCCAAGCGCCCGAAGCGTTGTTGCCGGGTGAAATGTACCCGCGCCAACCTCCATATCATAAGGCTGTAGGACAACCGCGCCCTGCTTTGCCCAATGGCGTTGTAAATTCAGAATAATCGACTGGAAATCGGTTCTAATTTCGTCGCTTTGTGATGTTGGCATCCGTCACGATTCCTATTGCAAAAGATGCACGGAAATTAGCCGGAAACCACATCAAAAGGCAAGCCGTTGCTGCCGCTAATAGGGACAGTTTTCCCGATCACAGGTCTCGCCGCTAACCCAAGCCCCGCAAATTGTGCATTCCTGCAGATCAACCGATGCGTCATTCTGGTCTTTTTTTGCCGCGCCCGCCGCGTCGCTATTTTTGTCTAATGGCTGATCAGCAAGGTTTTTCTGGCGTGCCTCAATAAACCGAAATGCCATCCAGACAAGCCAGATCAGGGCAAAAAGACCAAGGATTTTCGGAAGTGAGAGAACCATTATTCAAGCGTCCTTTACATGCGTGATGCGAGTTGCGTAATCTGACCGGCGTGATGCGACATGCGTGCTGCTTTGTTTTGCGTAAAGCCAGCCATTGGTCTGCCAGCAGCGGCAAATATGGCGTTATCCTGACATAACCGGTTTGGCTTTTACAGCCCGAAACGCGAAAAATAAGCGCGCTCAATCGCAAAATCGGCGGTTTCTTGAACAAGATGGCTGCTCATTGCCGGAAGCCCAAGCGGCAGGAATTTGCGCTTTGGCTCAACAAACATCACGTCAGTGTCATCGCCAAAACGTTGAAGCAATGTTTGGCGGCATTCACCAAGCCCATCAATCAATCCTAATTCAAGCGCACGCTTGCCTGTCCAGAACGCGCCGCTGAATAATTCATCTTGCGCGCCTTTCAGCCGTGACCCACGACGCTGTTCGATATGGTTGATAAATTGTTTGTGAATGTCAGCCTGCAATCCTTTCAGCCGGTCAATTTCTTCATCGCGTTCAGGCTGAAACGGATCAAGCGTCATTTTGGCCTCGCCAGCGGTGTAAACCCGCCGGTCAATGCCAAGCTTGGCAATGGCTTTATCAAAACCGAAACCGGCCGATATCACCCCAATAGACCCGA
>JADHOU010000084.1 GCA_016778825.1 Candidatus Puniceispirillum sp.
ACTTTTTTTTAAAAAAACAATAACGGTTACCGTGGATCACGCCGGTATAGCGCCGGCACATAAAGTTCAACCAGATTTATACCAGCGGTGCAAAATTCAGATGCAAGTAACGGCGGTTGCGCGCCCCCGCAACCAAATACTCAATAAAATCAACAGTTTCTAGCCTCGCAAGCCTTCGGGTTTGCGGGGTTTTCTGCGTTTTAGGCCATGCCCCATAGCGCCATACCGTCAGCTTTTCTTCGGTTTATGCGCATTGCTCCCTTTTGGAGGGTCATAACTGACGCATTGCCTGTACCCACCAAATTTGTAATCGGCGTACGATGATGATAGCGTTGCAGAATCGACGGTAAGCGTTTACAATTTTTTTCAGCAGGACAGGCGTTTCGTGCCCGAAAATAGGGAATTAGCAGACTTTTAACAATATTTGGTCGACGCGAACGATTTGCTGAAAGTCTTGGAAAGGTGTTCGATTCTTATGGCTTTAAGTACTATTCCGAAACCGTCGGTGACTGCCGATGCGCCGATACCCCACAACGAGGAACGCAGGGCGCAAGCTGTTATTAAAACGGGGCTTGTTGATGCACCAAATTCTGATCTATTTCAAATTTACTGTGATCTAGCACGAGATTTAACGGGGTTTGAGCAAGCGAAATTCAGTCTTTTTGACGGCGAGTCGCAATGTTCAATGGCTGGCTCAGGTGTCGACGAGAATTATGAAGTTGGCGCCCGGTCTGACAGGTCAAAATGGAACGTATGTTCCTATGTGTTGTTGGACGTTGAGCCTCTGATCATTGAAGATTTTTATAAAGACCCTGATTGGGCAGAACATCCATATATCAAATCGGGTGATGCGCCGCATGCCTATGCCGGGTTTCCAGTGGTTAACAAAGACAATTATGTTTTGGGCACTTTATGTCTTTTTAATACCGATCCAAAAAAATTATCCGACTCACAAGAGGATCTGATTAAGCGCATAGCCAGAAACATTGCCCATTTGCTCGATTTACAAGTTGAGCAAAAGAGCCTGACAGCTGAGAAGATTATTAAAGCGGCAGATGTTTTGTCATCCGCAATGAAAAAAGCGAGCCTTGTTGATTTTAAAAACCTTCTTTTGCTTGAGGCAGGTCTGCCTATTGATGCTGTTGGGGCCTCTCAATTACAGAGTGAGGGTTTTTGCGACATAAGTGAGGGTGTGAAGGTAACGTTAACTGCCAAAGGCAGGAAACTCATCCAGTCGATGGGCTTAACACCTAAACCGATGAAACGAATTAAGGTAACGGGAGCTGATGCATCCGAGTTAATCGACAAAATTTTTGAGGAACTGGACTAGCCATGTACGCCAAGGTTTTTAATTTGAAATTTGTCGAGCCAACTGATGCGAAGGTCGCTTCATCATATTTTGCAGAAAATCTGGCAAAACTCATCCGACCATGCAATATGCAGTCTATGAATATTTCTCTCGGTCGCTGCGGCAGCCTGACGATCACCGTAAAATTCGACAGCGGGTCTGATTTGAAGACCTTTGAGTCTCGGTCAAAAGCCGTATTTGATGACATAAAGAGCTCATTTAATTTTATTCAAACCAACTACGCTGGCGTTTACATCTATACCTTTGAAGCTGAAAATTCTGCTACTGAAATAACGTTGAACTAACTCAATTAAACCCTGCCGTTTAGCAGCTGAAGATTTTACCGCGTTGTTGCTTGGGGTGGTTGTATGGCGACAGAGACAGCGTTATCGGGTAATCAAAAGGCAAGAGAGCTAAGATGAAAAGTCAGTTTGTTTTTCAACGTAATAGCCGAACAGACCTTCCTGTTGCCAGAGCTGGGGAAGGGTGTTTTCTTTTTGATCAAACTGGTAACGCCTATCTTGATGGCTCAGGTGGCGCGGCAGTATCTTGCCTAGGCCATTCTGATCTTCATGTGAAAAATGCCATTATTAAACAGGCTGAAAACATCGCTTATGCCCATACATCTTTTTTCACTAGTTCCCCAGCAGAAGACCTAGCGGCACGTTTGGCCGCATATGCGCCGGGGAATATCAATAGGGTTTATTTGGTATCAAGCGGGTCAGAGGCGATGGAAGCTGCCATTAAATTGGCCCGCTAATATTTTATTGAAACCGGTCAGTCCAACCGCAAGCATATCATTGCTCGAAAACAAAGTTATCATGGCAATACTCTTGGTGCTTTGGCAGCTGGGGGAAATCAATGGCGCCGCCGTCAGTTTGAACCTTTGCTGGTTGAAACAAGTCTTATCTCTCCTTGTTACGCATGGCGTTATCAGCGCGACCATGAAAGCGAAGAGGACTATGGCCTTCGGGTTGCCAATGAATTGGAAGATGAAATCTTACGGCTTGGCCCAGAGCAGGTTATGGCATTTTTGGCTGAACCTGTGGTTGGCGCAACTGCGGGCGCGCTTTGCCCTGTCCCGGGATATTTAGCCCGCATCAGAGAGATTTGTGATCAATATGGTGTCTTGCTCATTTTTGACGAAGTTATGTGTGGAATGGGACGGACAGGGGCACTGTTTGCCGGTGACGTTGATGGCGTCACCCCTGATATTGTGGCGGTTGCCAAAGGCCTAGGGGCTGGCTACCAGCCTATTGGGGCGATGTTGTGCCAAGATTATATTCATGATGCTATTGAACACGGATCTGGGTTTTTCCAGCATGGTCATACCTATCTTGGTCATCCGATTGCAGCGGCGGCAGCGAATGCTGTTTTGGATCGGTTGGTGGTTGATGGCCTTGTTGATGACGTGGCGCAAAAAGGCGAATATTTAAAATTGCAGTTAAAGGCAAAGCTGGGACAACACCCCCATATCGGCAATATCAGAGGCCGAGGGTTGTTCATCGGCATTGAATTTGTCGCATCGCAGGATGATAAAACGCCCTTTGATCCTGCTTTGAATGTGGCAGGCAATTTGAAAAAGAATGCCTTTCAATCGGGACTGGTATGTTATCCCGCGCAAGGAACGATTGATGGTAGAACAGGAGACCATGTTTTGCTGGCACCGCCGTTTATTATCACCAATGATGAAATGGATATGCTGGTGGATCGGCTGGCTTTGGCGGTAGATATGACCATATGATTGGCAATCGGCGGCCCAACCTTTGCCACTGCAACCAATTCATTTATATGATTAAAGCTAACGAGCCGCCTCGGATTTGAGGCGGCTCTTTACATTGATAGACGTCTATTGCAACTTGATAAATTCGCGTAATGCTTAATACTGGTTTTATGAATAGTGGTCTTCATTCGGTTATTCAGGGTCTTTGCGAACTGCCAAAGCAGCTACGCTGGAGTTATCTTCCGCCCCTTATGGTTTATCTCGCCGCTGGTGTGTCTGGACTAACGGCGATTGTAGGTACTTTTTTTATCAAAGATTATTTGAATTTATCTGCTGCATTTTTGGCCAGCCTTGGATTTTGGGCGGGCTTGCCATGGGCGCTAAAAATGCCGCTTGGGCACCTGGTTGATTTGATTTGGAAATACAAGGCCTATCTCGTTGGCCTTGGTGCGGTGGTAATTGCCGCCAGCCTTTTGATAATGTTCGGGCTGATTGGTCACACCGAATTTATGGCCAGCATCATGCCTGTTGAAACATGGTTTGTAACCAGTGTTATTTTAGGGCCGGTTGGTTATGTTATTCAGGATGTTGTGGCCGATGCAATGACGGTTGAGGCAGTTCCTGAACAGGATGAAAATGGCGATGATATCGACCCAGACCAGCTAAAAATTATGCATACCACGATGCAAACCCTTGGCCGGTTTGCCATTATTGGCGGCACGGTTTTGGTTTCACTTGCCAATGTCATTTTGTTTAATGATGTCGATCGCCTTGATACCGCTGCCCGGATTGATCTTTATGCGAATATCTATCTTTATGCGTTGATCATTCCGGCAATCTCGATTGCTGGGGTCATTCTTGCCCGCCTCCAGCACTCTTACCGCAACGCCCGTATACAAAAACTATATCACACCCCCACAAGCCCGCATCAACTGCCTGAAATCAACTGGTCAATTCTGCTTGGCAGTTTGGTCTTTGTGATGTTTTCCCTAAGTGTCGGCACATCGGGCATCGGCTATGCACAGGAAATTGTCTTTGCTGGATCAGTTGGTATTATCTTGTTTTTAATGAAACGGCTGATGCGCTTTCTTCCGCCTGAAAAACGGCCAATGATTGTTGGAACAGCGATCATTATTTTTACCTTTCGGGCAATGCCAAGTCCAGGCCCGGGGCTTACATGGTTTGAAATTGACCAGCTTTTGTTCAATGAACAATTCCTGTCCATCCTCTCGCTTATTGCATCAATTCTGACCCTTGTTGGCATTATCTTGTTGCGTCCATTTATGGCGAATAATTCGATTGCGCGCATTGTCGTTGTTTTATCCATTGCTGGTGCTGTGCTGTTTCTGCCAAGTATTGGTATGTATTATGGCCTGCATGAATGGACCGCTGCCTATAGTGGCGGGATTGTTGATGCGAAATTTATTGCGATTATCAATACCGCTGTCGAATCCCCACTTGGTCAGGTTTCAATGATACCCCTTTTGGTGTGGATTGCGCGGAATGCGCCAGTCCATATGAAGGCAACATTTTTTGCGGTTTTTGCGTCATTTACCAATCTGGCGCTTTCGGCGAGCGCACTTGGCACCAAATATCTGAATGAGGTCTTTGTCGTTACACGCGAGGTGAAGGACAAGTTAAGTGATGCCATTGTCACCACGGCCGATTATTCCGAATTAGGGGTGTTACTCATCACCGTTCTACTCATAACCCTTGTGATGCCTATTGGAATGGTTATAATCATCCAGAATAGTCATTTTAAAACAATTGATTAGTGGTTAATCGAAAAAATTATGGTCAAAATTTGTTATTAATTGCCCATCTTCAGTTTGTTAGATGCTGATCAGAGTGATATCAGAACCCTGAATTTTTCCTTAAAACTTTGCGTTTTAACTTTTCGTCTATTTGTGCCTAAATTCATCAATCTTCTAATCCAATGGAAAATGAGACGAAAAATGCCCCATCAACGCATTCGGCCGTTCAATACCAAACAAACATACCCTGAACAGAATTTGGATAATGATTTATGTCAGGCTGTTGTGACCTGTGGTGGCAAAACAGTTTGGATACGTGGTCAATGTCCACAAAATCTTGATGATGCAAAAAATATCGAAAGCTTAGACCCTTCAATGCAAACCCATAAAGTGATGCAGAATATCCGTCAATTGATTATCGAATCAGGTGGTGAGATGGAACATTTGGTTAAGCTCGTTGTCTATATTACAGATATCAGGCACCGTGAGGCAATTTACCGTACTATGGGTGATTATATCAAAGGGGTGCATCCAGTATGCACTGGCCTCGTTGTTCAGGCGCTTGCTCGTCCTGAATGGCTTGTTGAGATTGACGCTACCGCTGTTATTCCAGGCACAAATTAGATTATGACATTCTCAATCGTTGCAAGATGCACAAGAACTGACCAGCTTGGAATGGCTGTGTCGTCATCATCACCAGCTGTGGCGGCGCGCTGCGCCCATGCAAAAGCCGGCGTTGGAGTGGTTGCCAGCCAGAATATCACTGACCCACGTCTAGGGCCCAAAACTTTGCTTGCGATGGCGGAAGGACATAGAGCGCCTGAAGCCGTAAAAATGATTATTAACGCTGCTAAAAATGCTGATTTTCGGCAGTTGATGGCGGTTGACGCAAGTGGCAGTGCGGCCATTTATTCAGGATCAAAATCGCTTGGCACCCATGCTGATTTTACCTCCCAAAATGCTGCTGCGGCTGGCAATTTATTGGCTAACTCAAACATCCCAGAAGCAATGGTTACAGCATTTCATCAGGGTACGGGTCATTTGGGCGACCGTTTAATTGATGCAATGCGCGCTGCATTGGCTCTTGGTGGCGAGGCTGGAGCGCTGCATTCCGCAGGCTTGCTATTGGTTGGTGAACAGGAATGGCCGATGGCTGATTTGCGATGCGATTGGACCGAAGATTGCCCTATCGAGGCAGTTGCGGCGGCATGGGATATTTACAAGCCTCAGATGGATGACTACATCGTTCGCGCTCTTGATCCTGCCAGAGCCCCGAAGTACTAGGTTCATGGCGATGAGTAGGCAACCATTGTGTGGCACCGATCATGATCTGTGTTTTGTGATATGGGCTGCCAAATATCTGGCATCCTCCCAAACCCCCCAGATAAATGATGATCCGCGCATTGATAACCATGGCAAGCCTATGAAATAAATGCCATTTATGGCGGCAACCCCTTTTTTGTGAAATGGCTTTTTTTGATTATCAAATACATCAGCCTTTAGCCAGCTGAAGTCCTGTTTATAACCGGTTGCCCATAAGACTGTTTTAATCCCTGCATCTTCAAGATGCAGCTGCCGGGTTGGGCTTGTTAGGCAAGCAGGATCAGGCATGATGAGTTTTGCATCCTCTTCAGCCGGAAAATCGAGATTATTTACTTTGATATATTCATCCGCTTCTGCTAACAGCCCCAGATAATTTGCATCACCGTCGGCAATATTTTTTGCCAGATCATCAGCGATGGTGATGACCCCATTTGCATATGTTTTCGTCATCCCTAAAAGCTTCATTCCTCGGTGCGCAAATTTTCGAAAATCTACAGTTTTACCACCATAAGCTCCGGAAACAGCAATTGTTATATGTTCTTTGCCAATGGGTGGCGTTTGCATTTGCCACTTTCCTAATGTCCCAAGCCACCAAACAAAATCTTTGCCGCGATAGGCCCTGGGTGGCCTCTCATGTGGGCCAATTGACAGATAGACCTCCCGGCCAGCTCGTAGCAATTCATCAGCAATCTGTGAGCCCGATGACCCAGCCCCCACTACCAATACAGCGCCATTATCAAGTTGCCCAGGATTGCG
>JADHOU010000085.1 GCA_016778825.1 Candidatus Puniceispirillum sp.
CCGCTGCCAATCAGTAAAATATTCATCGAACAATCCTTTGGTGTTGCGGCGTGGCCAATATGGCATAAGATGGGTTCATCATGGAAGAGGGCGATCAGCAAAACAGCGGCGATAACGCGCCCTATTTGACAATTAGCGAACTCTCACGCGCCATAAAGACAACGGTCGAGACGGCTTTTGAGTTTGTGCGGGTTCGCGCCGAAATTTCGCGACCCAATAAAGCGCCGTCCGGTCATCTTTATTTTACCTTAAAAGATGATCGTTCTACCCTTGCGGCTGTGTGCTGGAAAACCATGACAGCCAATCTTGCGGTACAGCCTGAAGAAGGGCTTGAGGTTATCGCCACGGGTCGTCTGACCACCTTTGCCGGTCAGTCAAAATATCAGATCATTGTCAGCCAGATCGAAATTGCTGGTGAAGGTGCATTGCTAAAACAGCTTGAAGATCGCCGCCGGATGCTGGCGGGTGAAGGCCTGTTTGATCAAGAGCGCAAAAAGAAAATTCCAAAAATGCCAACAACAATTGGCGTTGTCACAAGCCCGACAGGCGCGGTTATCCGCGATATTCTGCACCGGCTCCAAGACCGGTTCGGCGTTCATGTGCTGGTTTGGGGAACGCTGGTTCAAGGGCGTGATGCGGCGGCGCAGGTTGCCGCTGCCATTCGCGGTTTTGACGCAATGCCCAAAAATGGCAGTCTGCCGCGCCCAGATGTGTTGATCATCGCGCGGGGTGGCGGTGCATTGGAAGATTTATGGGCGTTTAACGAAGAAATCGTTGTGCGGGCAGTTGCCGAATGCCGTATTCCGGTGATTTCGGCAATCGGCCATGAAACCGATACAACCTTGATTGATTTTGCTGCTGATTTACGCGCCCCAACACCAACCGCGGCTGCCGAACTTGCTGTTCCGGTTAAAACCGATCTTGCGGCCTATCTAAGCGAGGTGAATGCGCGTTTGATGCGGGCAACAGCGCGCAAGCTTGAAAATGCTGGCCAGCAAACAGCGCTGGCGGCACGCGGCCTTGTTGACCCGGCAGATTTGATCCAGCGGCGGGCGCAAAGCCTCGATTATGCGCTTGGTGGGCTATTTCGTGGGCTTGATCAATGGTTGTCGGCGCGTGCCTTACGGCTATCGGGTTTGGCTGGACGATTGCGGCCGCCCGAAACCAAACTTGCCGAAGCCGCTGGGCGTTTATCGCAGATCGGCCAGCGTTTTGAGCAACATTTCGCCACCGGCCTCGCCAATCGTCAGCAAAGGCTCGATAATATTTCTAAATTGCTTGACGCGAATTCCTTTGAGCGCGTTCTTGATCGTGGCTTTGCGCTTGTCACTGATGCTGCTGGTGCACCCATCAAACGCGCAGCGGCAGCCTCCGATCAGGCGAATGTCATGATACGGTTTGCTGATGGCACGCGCAGGGCGGTTTTAGATGCCAGTGCCAGTGCCAGTGCCAGTGCCAGTGCCAGTGCCAGTGCCAGTGGTTTGGCGCTGCCGGTCAAGGCGATCTCAAATCTGGAGTCAAAACCAAAGCCAAAACCGGCACGAAAACCGGCAGATGATAACCGGCAGGACAAGCTTTTCTAGCTAGATTTTTTTCCCCCAGCGGCGATGCGGCCAGAACCATTGATCGGGGGCGATGCGAATCCAGCTTTCGATTTCGTGGTTAATTTCGTTAGCCAAGGCCAGAACCGCCGCATCATCTGCCGTGTCGGGCAAGGTAATTGGTGGTGAAATCGCCACCCTAAACCGGCAAGCACCAAGCCGTTCGGTTCGCATGTAAAATAGCGGCACCTGTTTTTTAATGGCGATTTTAATATGGCTGATCGAGGTGCGGGCGGGATGCCCGAAAAAGGGAACCCAAATGCCTTCACGAAGCTGTTGATCGACAAGAAGGCACATCACCTGCCCTTTGCGAAGCGCGCTGACCATGCCAAGCGCGGCCTCACGGCCTTTGCGGTAAATATCGCCGCCATAGGTTTCTTGGCGTCGATGCAAAAGACCCGACAAAAGCGGATTATTCAACGGCCGGTAAATCGCCGCCACTTTTTTGCCGGTTGTCAAAGCGGCAAAGGGGCCAAATTCCCAATTGCCGATATGCGCACCAATCAAAAAACCGCCACGATCAAGTGTCTTTAGATGCTCAAGCCCGACAAATTCAACCCAGCCCTTATCAACAATTGAATTGATATGCGGATATTCACCAATGACCCGTCCGAGATTAAGCCACATTGCGCGTAAAATCCGGTCTTTTTCAGCATCATCAAGATCTGGCATGGCATGGTTGAGATTGCGAAGCGCGCGGCGATGCCATGGCGTCAATGGTGCCGCAATCCCCAAAAGCCCACCCATTGCGGCGCTGGCAAAGCGCACGGGCAGCAACCGGGCAAAATAGAAAAGGCCAAAGCCAAACAATGCTTCAAGCGGCCAGCGAATGATTTGCCGAAACCATTTTTGTAAAATTTGACCAGCCGAAAGTGCCATTTTGGTCAGGCTCCTTTTTCGGCGATGGTTGCAATGATGGCGTCCACGAGCGCATCCGCCGCGTCAAGATCAAGCGATACCGGCAAAAACCCAATCCGTTCCCTCCACTCGGCAGGCAGGCGAACCCAGTCTTTTTTTGTGGTGACAAGCGCGGCCCCAAGGCGGGCTGCATCTTCTTGCAGCCTGACCAAATCGGCCTCGCTATAGGGGTGGTGATCGGCAAATGCCAAGCTGCGAACAAGATTTGCCCCTGCCGCCTTCAAGCTGGTAAAAAACCGGTTTGGGCGGCCAATACCGGCAAAACCCATCACCGGATGGCCGTCAAGCGCGTCGATAATGCTTTTATCAGCCGTTAGATGGCCCGCAAAGACAGGCATATGGGGCTGTAGCTTTGATATGATATTGGTTTCATCATTACCATTGATTATGGCCGCATGAATGGTTTTGATACCGCTTTGCAAGCCAATGCGAAGCGGGCCTGCAGGGATCAGCCAGCCATTGCCAATGCCAACATTGCCATCAAACACACCAATGGCAAAATCTTTGGCGATATAGGGATGCTGCAAACCATCATCCATTAAAATTACATCATGATTGCCATTAGCCGCGATCATTGCGGCTCCGGAAACCCGATCACGCGCCACCAAAACATCACGGCTTTCGCTAAGCATTAACGCCTCATCACCAACCTCATTTGCGTGGTGAAGACTGGGATCAACCCATAAAGGCCGCTTTGCCGTTCCGCCATAGCCGCGAATTAAAATCGCCGGCTTGTGACCGTGGGCTTGCAATTGGTCATATAAAAACGAGGTCACTGGCGTTTTGCCAGTGCCGCCAGCGCTAAGATTGCCAATACAGATGATTGGTAATGACGCCTTTGTTTCATGCGCCAGCGCATTGCGAATGACTGTTGCGCCTGCCCACAGGCCTGCAAATGGCAGCAGCAGCACGGCCAGTAATCCTCGGTTTGACCAGAAATCAGGCGTTTTTATCATGGTTTCGTTTTGATCATCTGTTGGTCTTGACTGGTTGCTTCATTGTTTCTAGCACAATTTTTCGCGCGGCAATGTGAGAGCGTTCATTTGCAGCCGTCGCATAGGCTTTTGCCGCGCTGGCAATGCGGCGGCGTGCTGGCTTGTCACTTGCAATGGCGATCACCAGCTTGGCAAGCTTTTGACCGGTTATTGTAGCATCAAGCCCATCATCAGTTTCTGCCACATCAAACACAACCCCCACATTGCGAAGGCCGGCAAATTCGGCGCTGTTTTTGAAAATATGCGGGCCGGTGATGATCGGCAAGCCAAAAGCCGCTGGCTCAAGCGGGTTATGCCCGCCTTTTGGCATGAAGGAACCGCCAAGAATAACCAGATCGGCAAGGCTGAACAGGCTGCCCATCTCGCCAAAGCTGTCCATAATGTAAAGGTTATGATCCTTGGATGGAAATTGGCCAAGGCTTCGTTGTGGTGCGCCGCCGCATGCTGCGGCAATCTGATTGCCCCGATCGGGATGGCGCGGCGCAATGATTGTCAGCCAGTTTTCGCCAAGGGCATTGGCAGCGGCAATCATGCTTGCATCTTCGCCATCATGCGTTGAGGCGGCAAGCAAAATTTGCCGTTTGCCAATGGCTGTTTTCATGTTTTGGCAAAGGGCGGGGTTGGCATCTGCCATCGTGGCAAGTTTGAGTGATCCTAAAGCGGTGATAATCTCGGCTGGCGTACCAAGGCGTTGAAATTGCGCTGCCTGCGCATCATTAACGGCCAACACCATTTGCGGTGCCGCAAAAACCGCTTTTGCCATTGCTGCCTGTTTCGTCCAGCGATGAAAGGCGGCGCTGGATAATTGGGATGAGGCAAAAATGACCGGAATTGCCTTGGCTGCGGTTTTCGATATCAAATTGGGCCAGAAATCGGATTCCATGAAAATGGCCAATGTGGGGTGTGTGTGCTGCAAAAATTGATCTACAAAATGCGGGTGATCAAGCGGCTGAAACGCATGCGATAGCGCCATGCCTTTGGCGCTTTCCCGTTCAACCATCGCCGCAGCGCTAACCGTATTGGTGGTGATCAGAAATCTGGCCTTTGGCATGATGCTGGCAAGCGCTTTGGCAAGGCCGATGGCGGCAACGGTTTCGCCAACACTGACCGCATGAATCCAGATTGCACCTTTTGTCTTTTGATCAAGCTTGGGCTGGCCAAACCGGTCATCAAGGCGGCTGGGAATTTCCTTGCCGCGCCATGCACGCAAACGCAAAATCAACGGGATAAATGGGCGCAGCAAATGCCAAATCAGATTATATAAGCCAAAGGTCATTGTGGCGGCTCGTTAAAAAGCCGGTCAACGGCATCAGCCTGTGCATTAAGCGCGTCTTCAAGCTGTTGACGGGCGGTTTCGAGCTGGTCTTTTGGAATATCATCAAGATAGATCGGATCACCAATGATAAACCGGCCACGGGCAAAAGGTTTGGGAATGATCAGCCGATCCCAACCGGTGGCGCGCCAGTAACGGTCAACTGACCAGCACATTGGCACAATCGGTTTTCCGGCCATTTGAGCAATTGCAACAGGCCCAAGTGCCGATTTGCGGGCTGGGCCGCGCGGCCCATCAGGCGTGATGGCAACAGATTCGCCAAGATCAAGAACGCGTTTTAACCCGCGCAACCCCGACAACGGATTGCGGTTTGAACTGCCCCAAACCGTCTTCACTCCGAAACAGCCAATCGCATGAGACATCATGCGGCCATCAGGATGCGGTGATTGCAGTGCGTGAAGCGCATAGGCCGATGGCCAAAGCCACGGCATGGCCATCACCCGTTCATGCCAGAAAACCATGATAATGCCATTCTGGCTGGCCATGAATTGATCGGATTTTTCCTGATCAACAGTCCGCCAGCGAACGGTAACCATCAAAAGCGCGATGATGCTGCCAATTGTCCAGCCAACAAGGGCATTGCCAAATGGCGATCGTATCAATTTTTTTATCATGCGCCCGAAACTGCGTTGGAGTTAAATTATCTGCGCCCAAACCCTAGCATGTAATAAGGTAATTTCGGAATGGGCAGATGCAAAAATAGCTGATCAATTATGCATTGACGCGCTTTTTTGCAAATATGCCAGCCAAACTGCTATCAATGCTTTTGGATTGGTTGGCAAATTGCTACAGTTGGGTGGCGGTGAATGTGCCATGTCGCCGTCATGGCCAGATGCAAACGGGCATTGGTCATTGAAATAGATATCGGCCTTTATTTTGATAGGATTGTCGGCTTGACCGAAACGAAATGCCCAAAACAGGTCAATCGTGACATCATAAGACGGATTTGGCGAGGCTGGATTGTTGGCTATCTGCCACGGCTTATCACGGCGCTTTTGCTGATGATTGTCGTGGCGGCAAGCGCGTCAGCCTACCCGCTTTTAACAAAATATATTTTCAATGGGCTTGCCGATGGCAGGGCGGATGAAATCATCTGGTTGGCGCCGCCAGTGATTATTCTGTTTGCGCTTGTCAAAGGCACGGCGTTATTTGCACAAACGGTTATTGTGAATGCGCTTGCGCTTCGGGTGAGTGCCGATTTGCAAAAAGATATGGCAAAAACCCTGATCGAGGCCGACCTGCAAACCATCACCCGTGAACCGGCAGGGGTGTTCATGTCGCGCATCATGAATGATTTGAATCTGGTTCGTGAAGCCTTGGTTAGATTGGCCAATAATCTGGTTCGTGACAGTTTAACCATTGTGGTTCTGATTGGCGCGATGATCTGGCTTGATTGGCTGATGGCGCTTGTCGTGATTGGCGTCTATCCGCTGGCAATGGGGCCGATCATCAAGATTGGCAACCGCCAGCGCAAAGCCTCGGGAAATCTGCAAACCCACATGGAAGGCGTGACCGCGCTTCTTGCTGAGACCTTGCAAGGGGCGCGAATGGTCAAGGCCTATCAGCGTGAAGATGCTGAAACATCGCGAACGTATCAGGCTTTTGATGGGCTATATGGACGGCTTGTCGGACTGTTGACTGGCCGCGCCAAGATTGATCCGATCTTGGAAGTGGTCGGCGGGATTGCCGTTGGCGGTGTTGTTGCGCTTGCCAGTTGGCGTGTTGCCAATGGCGATATGCAGGTTGGTGATGTGATTGCCTTCATCACAACGCTTATTTTGCTGGTGCAGCCGGTGCGCGCCATTGGCACCTTAAATGCTGTTACCCAAGAAGGGCTTGCCGCTTGTGAGCGTATTTTGGCGCTGTTGGATACGCCGCGCATGATTACTGATCGGCAAAATGCGCCGGTGCTGGCGGTGAAACAGGGACAGATTGCCTATGATAATGTTGGATTTGCCTATG